>JBEPXF010000114.1:0-9533 GCA_041642075.1 Fodinibius sp. | reverse complement strand
CGATCTAAATGTCTGCGCGAGGGCAGCACCTATGTCCGTTATTGACATTCCCTCAATATGATTCCACAAATTATCTAAAAGATCAGGCCATCGATCAGGAATAAACAGTCCCCCATCCCGGGCCAGTCCCTGTTCCATCGCCCCACTAAAATTCCTAGATTCATTTCCATTCCTGGTACTGATATAGCTAATCTCATTCTTTGACATCAATAACCTCTGCGCCTTTAGTATTAATAGCCGAAAGATACTCATCGGAAGGAAGCCCAACATCATCCAACGCCGACTTCATCGCCCTTAAAACGGCTTCCGCTGTATCTCTGTCCGCTGCTAATGCAAATATCGAAGGACCTGATCCCGCGATACCCGCGCCCACAGCTCCTGCATCAAGGGCCGCTTCCTTTACGGAGTCATAGCCCGGAATCAGTACTGATCGCACCGGTTCAATAATGACATCTTTCATTGAACGTGAAATCAAATCCAAATCCTTGTTCATAAATCCCGCTACCAATCCCCCAACGTTACCCCATTGGATGACGGCTTGCTCCAGTGAGATATCTTTTCTCAAAATTTTCCGCGTATCCTCAGTTTTAATCTCAATTTGCGGATGCACCACAGCCGCATGGAGCTTTTCAGGAAAAGGAAGATTAAAAATATCTGGTGGTTCAGAACTCCGGATAAAAACAAATCCTCCCAATAAAGAGGGCCCCACATTATCATAGTGAGCTGTACCACAGGCTACACGTTCTCCTTCTGCCGCAAATGGGAGCAGCTCATTTCGGCTTAAGGGACTGCCTAACATATGATTTACCGCAAGAACAGCTCCGGCCGAACTGGCGGCACTCGATCCCAATCCACTGCCCAACGGCATCTGCTTATGCACCTCAATTTCAATTCCTGCATCAATATTCAAATGATCCAGCAGGGCCCGGACCGCCACGCTGGCAGTGTTTTTCCCAGCATTGACGGGCAATACGCCTTCATCACCCGTAATAGCTGCAATAGTCACGTCCTTTGAGTCAGTTGTACGCACCACGATCTCATCTCCCGGAGCCCCCAGGGCAAAGCCCATGACATCAAAGCCACAGCTGACATTTGCAACAGAGGCAGGTGCAAATACCCGTATTTCACTATATCTAAAAGAAGAATCCATAACTATACAACCTCGTTGCTAAAAGCAGGAACATTACTGATCCTCAGAATATCGGCTAGTATACCTCCGGCGGTAACCTCGGCACCTGCCCCCGGCCCTTTAACGACCAGCGGAGTATCCCGGTAGTGCTGCGTATGAAATGCTATGATATTATCACTTCCGGATAATCCACTGAAAGGATGCTCATCATCAATTTCTTCCAAACTTACGGTTGCTTCGCCATCTTCATAACTTGCGATATAGCACAGCCGGTGACCATTTGAAGCGGCTTTATCGTATCGCTTTTTAAAATCGTCATCAAATTCAGATAACTTATCAAAAAAATCATCCACACTATCCGCTTTTCGGGCTGGTTCTGGCACTAAATTTTCTACCGTCAGGTCGCTCATTTCGACTTCTATACCGGCTTCACGACATAAAATAAGCAGTTTTCGAGCTACATCCCGTCCATTGAGGTCCTCCCTTGGATCAGGCTCAGTAAATCCTTTTTCCAATGCCGTTCGCACCACTTCACTAAAGGGAGTTTCTCCATCATACGTATTAAATATATAACTAAGAGTCCCTGAGAGTACTCCCTCAATTTTTGTAATCTTATCGCCTGCAAGCACCTGTTCCTTAAGGGTTTTAACAACCGGCAAACCAGCACCTACATTAGTTTCGTACAGGTACATTACATTGTGCTTTAAGGCCAACTCCTGCAGGGCCTGGTAGTGATGTAATGTTCCCGAATTGGCTTTCTTATTGGCCGTAACCACCGAAAAATTAGCCTTCATTACCTCTGGATAAAAATCAGCCACTTCACGGCTTGCTGTGCAGTCAATAAAGAGGCTATTTGGCAGGTTTAACTCTCCGGCCTCATCCAAAAAGGTTTGCAGATCCATTGGCTTTCCGTCTTCCTCCAATCGTTCCGGCCAGCCGGTAAAAGGCATACCCTTTTGCTCTATTTTATAATAGCGGGAATTAGCTATCCCACACAAATTAAAAGCAATATTATGTTCTTCAAATAGTAATTCTGCTTGTTTCTCAAACAGTTCGAGCACTTTACTCCCGATAAGTCCTACTCCAACCAGAAATAGGTTTACGGATTTAATCTTACTAAGAAAAAAGGCATCGTGAATGGTGTTGAGCGTCTTAGATAAATCCTTCTTTTTAACAACCACAGAAATATTCCGCTCGGATGATCCCTGTGCAATAGCCCTAACGTTAATACCATTCCTGCCCAATGCTCGGAATAAACGCCCTGAAATACCAGTAGTATGCTTCATTCCTTCTCCTACTGCGGCAACAATGGAACAATTGGATTCTTCTTTAATCTCATCAATCATACCTTCTTTCAGCTCAAAACTGAAGTTGGTCTTGAGAGACTGTATAGCCTGAGGTGCCTGATGCGGCATTACGGCAAAACATACGGTATGCTCTGATGATGCCTGGGTTATCATAATAATATTCACCCCGGCATCGGCCAAAACATTAAAGATGCGCGCCGCAAAGCCGCTTACGCCAATCATCCCGCTTCCTTTCAATGTAATCAGCGTAACCTCATCAATAGAAGATATACCTTTCACACTTGTGCTGATGTCTGCCGTATCCCTATGAATAACCGTACCCGGAGCTTCCGGCTTAAAAGTATTCTTAATATAAATAGGTATAGTGGCAGACATAGCCGGATAAATTGTGGGAGGATAGATAACCTCGGCCCCAAAATGAGAAAGTTCCATGGCTTCCTCGTAGGAAAGCTTTTGTATGGGTAAATGACGTTCTACCTGACGGGGATCAGCTGTCATAATGCCCTCTACATCAGTCCATATTTCAATGGCATCTGCATTCAAAGCAGCACCAATTAATGAAGCGGTATAGTCTGATCCACCTCGACCAAGCGTTGTCGTTTCTCCTGTTTCAGTGGATGCGATAAAACCGGTAACCACCCCTACGGTATCACGATTCTCAAAATACTCCCGAATATTTTGAGTCGTCTCGGTAGTGAGCACCCGGGCATTTCCAAAGTCCGCATTAGTCTTAATAATAGATCTTGCATCAATATATTCAGCATCTATGCCCTGTTCCTGTAAAGCGGCGCTGAGCACAAATGCCGAAAGACGTTCTCCAAATCCCAAAACAAAATCGTGGGTCCGTCCTGTAAGTTCGTGAGTGAGCGAAACCCCGTGGAGCACATCTTCCAACTCATTAAATAGCACCTTGAGCTCTGTAAGAACGCTACTTTGCCCCTGAACCCCAATAAGAGTTCGAACCACATCTACATGACGTTGCTCTACCTTTTTTAGTTGTTTGCGGTATTCATCCCTTCCTGTGGAAGCGTCTGACACCATTTCTTCGAGGGTATTCGTCACCCCTCCAAAAGCAGAAACAACGACCTGGATGCGATCCTCCTTCTGTTTCTCCGCAATTAATTTTAGGACTTGTCGAATGGCGGATTCTGATCCCACAGAAGTGCCGCCGAATTTTAAAATACGCATTTCAAATAATGTTTTGGGGATTTAGTCCCTTACCATCTTAAAGTAATAGACGTAATTATCGTAATGCATCTTCGAGTTCAAGCGAGGCATCACTCTGTGCATCCCGATACTTTACAATCAACGGGCAAGACATGCTAAGACCTTTTTCTTCTGCCCAGGAACCCGACATTGGACGTGTACCAGGGATTACGACCGCCCGTTCGGGAATGGCCGCCCCTTTTTCCAGCACTTTCTCATTCACACAATCATAAACCGGAATTGACTTTGAAAGGGTTACGCCCGGAGCAATTACTGCCCCTTTTTTAACCAAAATACCTTCCACAATAACTGATCCTGCACCTATAAAACAGTCATCTTCAATAACAACGGGCGATAGCCCCACTGGCTCAAGGACACCACCCAGCTGCACGCCTGCAGAGAGATGTACATTTTTTCCTACCTGAGCACAAGACCCAACCAAGGCGTGGCTATCAACCATGGCTCCTTCATCCACATATGCGCCCACATTCACATAAGCGGGCGGCATGATTATCACACCTGATGCAACATAAGCACCCCGGCGCACAGAGGAACCCCCAGGTACCAAACGCACATTTTCATCCGAAGAAAATCGTCGCGGAGGTAGGTTATGCTTGTCTACAAAACCATCATAAATACCAGAATATTCGGTATTTTCTCCCGCACTAAAAGAATCTAAAATAGCTTCTTTGACTTCAATATTAGCTTCCCATCCATTCCCTTTGGGTTCGGCAGCACGCACTTTACCGTTTTCCAGTTGTTCTAATATTTCTTCCCAGTGTTCTTTACTCATTTTTATTACTGTCTGTTTTAAAAATCTTATTTGTTTAAAATATTTTCGTTATACCAGTTTTCAATCATATTTTCTGCATTTTTCAACAGGCTCAGATCTTCAACCTCATCGCCCGTAAGCGGTGGCCGCAAGGTGGCTGATGATATCCAGCCCTTTTCTTTTAGCAAAACCTTGGCCGGAATAGGATTCGGGGATGAAAAAAGTACATCCGAACACTCCTGCCACAAAGGTAAAAGTTCGGGTCCCCTGCCATCTAGGCACCATTCGACGTATCGATGTGTAGCCTTAGGCCATACATTGGAAACTACTGAAACCAAACCCTCACATCCGGCCATTGCAAAGAAAGGCAACATACCGTCATCTCCGCTAAAAAATGCAACGTCTCTGGCACTTTTGCGGTAGTTTTGATAATCTTCAACACTCCCGCTAGCTTCTTTTACTGCCACAAAGTTTGGATGGTTCCCCAACTCTTTAAGTACCAGCGGATTCATTTTCACCCCTGTTCGGGAGGGTACATTGTAGAGCATGCATGGCTTATCGGAAGCATCCAATAGCGTTTTGAACCACTCCACCTGCCCTTTTGGTCCCGGTTTGGCATAGAGCGGTGTAACAAGAAGAAAAGCATCCACTTCGTATTGTTGACAGTACTCAATCCATTCTAATTGCTTTTGGTGATTAAATCCACCCACCCCAACCATAATTGGGGTTTCCGTATCTAATTCGGAGACCGTCTGAACAACTTGTTTTTTATCTTCAAGCCCCATTGCCAGGCCTTCACCGGTACTTCCTAAAACCAGTACTCCATTACCTGCTTCCTCCTGTTTACGAACTAAGGATCTAAGATCATCAAGATGCAGGTCTCCGTTTTTCTGCAGGGGCGTTACTAACGCTGTCCAAAGTTTTGTGTCGATTATGCTCATAGTTATTGTTGCATTACTTTATCAAAAATAGTTGAAAAATCGTGAAATCCGGCCTCAATATCCGACTTTACCAGTTGTTCGGCACCCCAAATTGCCCCTCCGGCAAAAATCTTTCGATCATGGGCGCTGTGTTTTAACGAGATTGACTCTGTTTCCGTTTGTAATTCCAGTTCATGGATACCTTTAATATCTCCTTGGCGTTCCGAGGTGATTTCCGCTTTCTGTCCCAGCCAATCCTCCCACGAAAGGGCGGTGCCACTGGGGGCATCCTGCTTATCAACATGATGTACTTCATGAATATGGAAAGAAGGATCCTTCAAAACAGAAGAACTTTGACCAATTACATTCAGACAGCGACGCACAATATTCATCCCCAGACTAAAGTTTGAAGCCTGTAGCCATTTAATACCTTCCTGCCGCAATTTTGCGTCCATATCTTCTGGCCAGTCATAGCCTGTGGTTCCCCATGCGGCCGGCAGCCTCGCAGCCATCAATGGCTCCAGCAAGTCCTCAACTGCAGAGCCAGGAACAAAAATAATTGCAGCATCTGCATCCTGCAAAGCCTTTTTTGTCGGTTTATTAGAGGAGTTAAAAGGACCAACAAGCTGTTGATCATCAAGGCTTTCTACAACCTTACTCCCTGTTTTACCGGTTCCAATTACAGCAAATTTCAGCATTCTTAATCATCTTAAAGTTCAAAATAGAAGGGTAAGTATAACCTTTTCAAACGCGATTTTCATACGATTTGCGGATTACCCCTAATATAATGTAGATTCAGCCTTCATCAACCCAAAAAACTGATCTTATGTTTACACTTTTTGCCGCGCCTGTTTTTACGAACGATGCTGTGGTTCTGGGAATCCTGCTGCTCGTTTTAGCACTCATTTTTATCACCTCAAGCAGCGAGAAACCTTTCTGGCAGAAGTTTTATACTTTTATTCCTTCCCTGCTGCTCTGCTATTTTATCCCTTCGATCTTAAATTCTGCAGGCCTAATTTCCGGTGATGAATCAAACCTGTACTTTGTAGCCTCCCGCTATTTACTGCCGGCAAGTTTGGTACTGCTTACTCTGAGCATCGACTTTAAAGGAATTATTGGGCTGGGTCCCAAAGCCATTATCATGTTTCTGGCAGGCACATTGGGTATTGTTATCGGCGGACCGCTGGCCGTCATTACAGCAGGATACATCTCCCCGGAAATTGTAGGTGGAGCTGGACCTGATGCACTCTGGCGCGGACTTTCTACCGTAGCAGGCAGCTGGATCGGCGGCGGTGCCAACCAAACGGCGATGTATGAAGTCTTTGATCCCAGCACTGAACTTTTTTCAGCTATGGTTACCGTTGACATCATAGTCGCAAATATCTGGCTGGGCTTTTTACTCTACGGAGCGGGTATTTCCGACCGCATTGATAGCTGGTTTAAGGCGGATGCCACCCCCATCACCAGACTTCGTAAAAAGATTGAAAACTACCAGGCGAATATCGCCCGTATCCCAAGCTTGGCTGATATCACCAGTATTGTGGCCATAGGCTTTGTTATTACTGCTATCGGGCATTTAGGAGCGGATGGTATTGCTCCATGGATTGCTGAAAATGCTCCACAACTCAGCCAGCTCAGCCTCGACTCCCGATTTTTCTGGATTATCGTTATTGCAACTACAGGAGGACTCCTTCTCTCTTTTACAAAAGCACGCGAACTGGAGGGAGCCGGCGCCTCAAAAATAGGCAGTCTTTTTCTCTATATCTTAGTTGCCACTATCGGAATGAAAATGAACGTGCTGGCTATTTTTGAAAGTCCGGGTTTCTTCCTTATCGGATTAATGTGGATAATTATTCACGTAATTATTCTCTTTATAGTCGCAAAAATTATCAATGCTCCTTTCTTTTTTATTGCGGTAGGTAGTCAGGCGAATGTAGGTGGAGCTGCATCGGCTCCTATTGTGGCCTCAGCTTTCCATCCAGCTCTCGCACCAGTTGGAGTACTTTTGGCTGTTCTAGGCTATGCATTGGGAACGTACGCCGCCTACTTCTGTGCAATCCTGATGCAATACGCCAGTCAGTTATCCTAATTCATTACTGATTTAGGGAAGTAAAGTCCGTATATTTAGCACCTTGCGATTTAATCATGAACGACTTTCATCCACATGCGGATTTTAAAATTTATCGGAGCAGCCATTGGCTCTCTTGTTCTCGTTTTTTTCTTGGTATTTGGCTTTAATCTGGATGCGCTTAGTACTCTTTTCAAAAACAGTGGGGATCTTCAAGAGGGACAGGAGTGGGTTTCAAAAACGACTTCCCTGAAAGATCTGACGGAATATATTGCAGCTCATCCCCGGAACGTATCCGTCGTATCACGATCTGCAATCAATCCGGATACTACCATAAATTTCCGGGGTGATGAGCAACGTACAATGGGTACACTTTCGAACTTCTTTCTTATTGCCACCTATGCCCGCCTAGTAGAAGCCGACTCTCTCAATCCTGATGAACAGATAACTATTGAGAATACAGATCTCTACCAGGTTCCATTTATTGATGCTTCCAATCATGACGATGCCGTAAATTTTCTCGAAAAAAAAGGGGCTATCACCTCCGATAATGAGGTTCCCCTTCACGAACTGATAGAAGCAGCTATCATTTTTAACGATTTAGCAATCTCAGATTATCTTTACTTCCGAGTAGGGCAGGATGCTATTTCAACTACCATGGATAAACTTGAGTTATCCAATACCGATTTACCCCTTCCCTTTTCCGGCCTATATATCACACTCAATCCGGCAATAACAGGAAAAGATTTTTCAACCAACTTTGAACATCTCCAGGCATTATCTCGTCAAGCTTTCCAAGATACTGTTCTTGCCAAGGCTCATCAATTTCAAACCGATTCTTTATACCGGCAACAAGTCCTTAAAACGTTCGAAATAAATGATGGACTGAATATACAATTCAGCGAACGTCGCGATATGCTTGATCTTTTCCCGGCATCAACAGCGCAGGAATTATCTGAGCTTATGGTCCGATTGGAAAAGGATGAATTGCTGTCGCAGCCCGTATCCCGACGGGTTAAAGAGATTATGGACTGGCCGTTTGAGCAGCAAAGTCTCAATAGCGACTTTAACTACTATGGAGCTATCTACGACAGCAGATTAGGCCTACTCAACGGCATTGATTATGGAGCTTCTACCTATTCAGGGGAACCCTTTGGACAGGCCGTCTTTTTCGATTCTCTGCAAGTAGCGTTCTGGTTTCACATGAGCAGTAACTTAATGCATCAGGATTATCAACAACGACTTATGTGGGACCCCGCTCTAAGGGAAACAACCCTCCAACAAATCAATAATTAGCATATTTTATTCTTTAGAACATTTCTATTTCTCATATTTAATATCTCGTAAGTTAAAAATTGCTGCCATTTTATAACTGGATCTACTTTTCCACATACCTTAACAAGAATAACCGAATGAATTCCTATAAGTACTTATATCTTTTCTGGCTTGTTCCCGTCACTTTTCTATTCCTGACCTTACATCAAGTTTCGGTCTATTACAGCCTGACAGACACCTATGAGAACGGTGAAAGTTATACCGCGGAAGTTCTTGACTTTGAATTAAAACAGATCGCTGCTCAGACCAATGGTTTTATTGTTCTCCAATTTAATGACGAAGAGGGGAACCAAATCCAAAGAAAGCTCTCATTACCGGTAGAAGTAGCGGGACAGTTACAGCAGATGCGGGTAATTCCCGTCCGTTATCAACCGGATGCATCCCAGGAAATAGTAATCATGCCGACTTACGAGACACATAAGAACCTAGTTTGGACCAATATAGCTATGGCTGCTATTGCACTGTTAATCCTCGTAATTATCGCCTTTTTTGTGCACCGTTACACAAGCAAAAAGCTCCGCGGTGAAGATAAGGCAATAGTTTTCGAACGAATCGACTAATTGATATTGATATGGCATCCAATTCATCTTCCCAAACTGGCACGCTCTATCTGGTCCCCAATACGCTTGGTAAAACACCCGAAAACAACACCATTCCCGACTATGTGTTAAACATAATTCGCAAGCTGGATGTGTTGATAGTTGAGAATATCCAAACGGCCACCCGGTACCTCCAATGGGTAGGTAATACTGTGCCCGATTATGAAATTGACTTCCTGCTCCTAAATAAAAATACT
>JBEPXF010000113.1:0-9543 GCA_041642075.1 Fodinibius sp. | reverse complement strand
CGGGCAGCCTCTACTGCTGCATTAAGCGCTAACAAATTAGTCTAAAAGGCTATATCATCAATGGTTTTAATAATTTTTGACGTCTCTAATGAGGATTCATGAATTTCTTCCATAGCCTCATTCATTCGCTTCATTGCTTCTACGCCATCCTCTACCCTCGGTTCGGCCTCTTTCATTGCTACTTCGGCCTGCTTGGCATTTTCAGCTGTCTGTTTAGACTGTGCTGAAATCTCCTCAAGAGATGCTGTAGTTTGTTGTAGTCCTGCAGCCTGTTGGTTAGAGCTTTCGGCTAATTCCTGACTTGTACCACTCATCTGTATTGCGGATTCGTTAACCTGTTGCGCTCCGGCAGAAAGACGTTCGATAATATTGTTCAAAACATTATTTATAGACATTCGCATGAATAATCCGAAAACGATTGTCCCACCTAAGGCTAAAAGAACCCCAATTCCCAAAAAGGAAGCATAACTTGTTACTGTAGAATTCATTAACTCTCCCTGTTCATCGGCCCAGGCTTTAGACTGTTTAGCCAAAGTTCCCGCATTACCTATGATCTGGTTATAGGCTTCTATCCTAATCTGCTCCTGTTTATCAACGGTATTCCGGGCTTTAATCATCGCTTTAATGGCCTCAACATTGTCATTGAGTACTGCAAGTGCGATACTTAGCAACATATCTGCTTTGGTATCCGAGACGCCCTCATATAAATCACCCAGGTTTGATCGAAGATTATCAAAATCAGATTCAAGGCTTGCCAGCTGATCAGCATTATTTAAAGCTTCTGACTTCCATAATGCACTGGTATTATTCAGGAATTTTTTAGTAATCTCATCTGCTTTAGCGATCTCTTCCTGAACTTGCTATATCTCCTGTGCATTATTCAGGGTTTGAATTTTTGAGGTACCAATAGCAACGAATTCATCCATGCTGCTTACAAATTCCCCTGATGCCTCTCCAGTATTTCTTCTATATTGAATGAGATCCTGTATTGCCTGGTGAAAAAAAATCTACTGCCTCAGTATAATTGACATGAGCTTGTTCAATATCATTAAGTTCGGCTTTAAATTCCTGAAGATCATGGGTTTCAGCCAGTGTCTTGCCACTGTCGATTTCTGTTTTTACTTGCTCTAAACGGCTGATTGCATTTTTATACAATTCCTCTTCATGGGTTCTACTATACATTGAAAGGTTATAGCCAGTCTCCCACATATTCTTTTCTATAGAATTTGCCACATCCCATTCAGATATATTTACATCAACAAGCTGATTGGAATAATTATTAATCGTATAAAGAGAAACAATAGCTGCAAGACCAACAACCAGGGTGATTGCTGAACCGCCGACAACGATATACATAATACGTCTACCTATAGTCTTGTTAGCATCACCCGCCTTTGACAAAAATTTATCGGAAAGTTTTTTTATAAAACTCATATGAGAGCCATTTTAATTTCTTGTAGTACCTTAATTATTTTAGTGTAAATGTATCTGCAGGTATAAATAATACTAGAGAGACCCCGAATTGTAATTATTTTCCTTTATCTCTAGTTCTGTTATCGGAGGAATTAAAGATTACTTAAGAAAAATTTTATAACTAATGTTTATCTCCCCTTCCATCAATCTATCTTTTACACAGGATGAACATTATTAATATCTGTAAGGAGTTTTTATATTCTTTCTCCCTATTTTAGATATGCTAAAAACTACTATAGAGATGGAAAAACTGAGTACAAAAGAAATTCTGCACCAAAACCTAGGCCGTACCAAACCCGGTAAATTGGGAGAGGTTAAAATACTGCTCCATAATGTCCGCAGTATGCACAATGTGGGGGCAGCCTTTCGTAGTGCCGATGCTTTTGGTATTAAGCAACTATTGCTTTCAGGATATACTCCAACTCCGCCGCGTGCTGAAATCAGTAAAACAGCTATCGGGGCCGAAAAGCACGTAGAGTGGCAGTCATTTGAAAATCCTGTTCAAGCGATTAAAGAATTAAAAAAAGAAGGTTATCGCCTTATAGCACTTGAACAGACAACTGGAAGTGTCCTTCTTCCCAACTATACACTACCTGAAAAACAGAAAATTTGTCTGATATTTGGAAATGAAGTAACGGGGATTGACGAAGTGTTACTCCCTCATATCGATGATTTTGTAGAAATTCCACAATATGGTCATAAACACTCCCTGAATGTATCCGTTACGGTTGGGATAGCTCTTTATGGCTTCCTCGAAAAGTACTGGTAGTATTTAGAACCTAAAAGGAATAGAAGAGTGTTAAACGAGGTACAATATCAGCATCGGGACTATTCCCCTGTTCATCCACCCTGTACAGTACTGATTCAATATTAGGAATCAAGTGTACCTGCTCTGCTAAGCTGATGTCAACCCCTCCCACTAAAAAAAGCGGCTTTCCCTGGTCACTCATCGGCAGATAACTGTTGGATGGTCCCCCGGCATAGGGATTAAGCAGGTGATCGGCCCGTATAAAGCCATCAAGAGTATCATTTAACTTTGCATTGGCAAAAACAGAAACAAGGTCCAATTCTGTGGGGCCAGCTCCCAGAAGGGCTTCCAGGTGTTGACGGGCATACAGAACTCCAAAGTTTAGATCGTCTGATTCATAGCCGGAAAATGCCTGAAGGGTAAAATGATCCCGTGCACCCGGCTCATCACCTGTAGAATTATAATCAAAATAGCCCTGTACAACCCAATTATCGGTGATGTAGTAATCCAGGGCAGCCATGACTTTTTTACCCTTGTTAATCTCCGTTCCATTGCTATTTCCATTCCCCACGAAGAAATGATAGTTCCATCTTTGCTCACTATCCAATGCCCCTTTAAAGGCAATCCCAAAGTCGCGAGAACTTCCAAAACCGAAAAGATCCTGGGGAGCTTTTTCAACAGCGCGATATCCCCAGATATCTTCAGTTAATCCAAAAGTTGGAGAACCCGAAATACCGGCCAGTATTTGGTGCTGATCATTCGACCATTTTAAGTAGGCATCCTTAACGACTGCACTCATCTTGCCTACGCTGGATAAGTCACCCGGATTACTCATCTCCAGTCGTACTCTGCTGGAAAAAGAATCCCCCAAATCATGTTCGTAAGTTAGATAAATTCTACGGAACCAAAACCCATTTTGTCCTTCAAAACTCTCGTTGTGGCTTTGTGCAAACCAATAATAATCGGTGTATGCTAATCCCTTGAGAGTCCCATTTTCTCCTACTGAAAGTTGTCCGTATGCATTAGTAGCCAATAAAAATACGACAGCGATACAGAGATATCCCGCACGTTTCATAAGTAATATGTTTTTAATTAAGTGTACTGATCTATTTTTATTCCGCTTTTTGAAAATAATCCGTAAACGGTAACGGATGAAATATACTTCTAATCTATTTGGCAGAGAATAAGCCTACTCTTCCTCATTTCCTTCCATAGTGTTAGTATCATTACCATTCTTCGACTTCATTTTCTGATGCTTCAAAACCTTGGCTTCGATATAAAAAATAAGTTCTTCTGCAATATTTTTTGTAAGATCACCAACCCTCTCCAGCTTGCGGATAATCGAAAATAGATAGAGATAGTTCTGTGTGTGCTTCACATCTGTACTGATAAGCTCACTCGTAATCGAAGAAGCCTCCCGGTTAATTTCATTGAGCGTTTTATCCAGTTTAAAAACCTTGCGGGCTAATTCAGTATCCTCAGTGATAAAGGCATTAAATATATTACTCATCATGCGGAGGGAAGTATTGTACATTTTGTCTAACTGCATTTTTTTAATGGATTCGTCATCCATCGCTTCACCAAAATCCAGTATGTATTTAGCAATACTATTAGCATGATCTCCAATACGCTCCAGATCAGAATTAATTTTAAAAGAAGCCATTACAAAACGGAGATCTACTGCAACGGGATTATACAGGGCTAATAGATTTTCGCAATCCCTATCGATGGTGAGTTCCAGGCTATCTACCCTTTTTTCATTGATAGTAATTTCTTCGGCCAGCTCTTCATCAAAAGTGTCCAGTGCACGCTGACCTTTCTCCAGCTGATTCTTAACCATAAACATAAGCTCTAAGACATTGTCTTTCAGTAACTTAATTTCATTATCTAAATTTGACATAAATCAAACCTCTTCCTTTAAAATTTGGCAATATTATCCAAAACGACCGGTAATATAATTTTGTGTGCGATCTTTTTCCGGGTTGGTAAATATCTTTTGTGTATCACCGTACTCCACAAGGTTACCCATATACAAAAAGGCCGTATTATCACTTACGCGGCCCGCCTGCTGCATGTTGTGCGTGACAATGACGATCGTAAATTCTTTTTTCAGTTCGGTAATTAAATCCTCAATCTTACCTGATGATATGGGATCGAGTGCGGATGTTGGCTCGTCCATCAGCAATACCGACGGCTTTACGGCCAGTGCCCGGGCAATGCACAACCGCTGTTGCTGACCGCCGGAAAGGGCTAACGCCTGTTTTTCCATATTACCCTCTATCTCACTATACAGCGTGGCTTGCTTCAGAGATTTAATGACACGACTTTCAATAAGTTCCTCATCCTTAATCCCCTGAATACGTAGTCCATAGGCTACATTTTCGTAAATGGATTTTGGAAAAGGATTCGGCTTCTGAAAGACCATCCCCACTGTCTTGCGAAGCTGCTCTACCTTTACATCGGGATCATAGATATCCTTGTTATCAAGCAAAATATTCCCATTCATATTAAAGCCGTCAATATAATCATTCATCCGGTTAAAGAGTCGTAAAAAGGTTGATTTCCCGCATCCAGAGGGACCAATAAATGCGGTAATAGAATTTTCAAGAATATTCAAGCTGATGTCATCAATTGCTTGAAAATCACCGTAAAAAACATCGACGTTTTTAGCCTGAAGCTTAAACGACTGACTTTTAGAATCCAGTTTGGGCCTTGTTTCCACCTGTGATGTTTTCGGTTGCTTGCTTTTAGTTTTTGAATCCATACTGTGAATTAACTGATTAAAGTAATTCCTTGATTACAACTGCATTTTGTTTTGCCATTTATTGCGCAAATAAACCGCTATGCCATTCATTATAAACGTAATTCCTAAGAGGACTATAATGGCCGCCGCTGCATTGATAATAAACTCTTGCTGAGGACGCGTTACCCAGTTAAATATTTGTACTGGTAATACAGTAAACTCATCCAGCGGACTTTGGGGTGCAAAAGGTACATAAACCAAAGCACCGACTACAATAAGAGGTGCGGTTTCTCCGACAGCACGCGATAGCGCCAAAATGACCCCAGTCAATATTCCCCCGAATGACGCCGGAAGCACTTGGTGCCAGATCGTTTGCCATTTTGAGGCGCCAAGGGCATTTGAGGCATCCCGAATAGAGTTGGGAACCGCCTTAATTGCTTCTCTTGTAGAGACAATAATAATAGGTAATATTAACAGAGAAAGTGTAAGGGCCCCCGCTAAAATACTGTTGCCCAAGTGCATCATCCGTACAAATAAGCCCAATCCAAGCAAACCATAAATAATGGACGGCACACTGGCCAAATTAGAGATGTTAATCTCAAGAAAAGAACTCCACCGATTTTTATTGCCATATTCTTCCAGATAAATACCGGCGCCCACTCCAAGGGGAAACGAGATTAGCGTGGTAAACACCATGATCCAAACGGTACCCATCCATGCCGAATAGATTCCGGAATTCGCAGCTATCCGTGATGGTAACTTAACCAGAAAATCCCAGCTAAGTCGTTCAACCCCCATATAAATCACAAATCCAATAAAAATAGACAGGATCACAATTCCTACGACGCTGGCAAAGAGCCCAACATATTTAAAAGCCTTGTCTTTTAATCTATTTATCTTTGCTCTATTCATACTTGTCCTGGTATCTGTTTTTTATCCAGAAGCTGATGCTATTTAAAATAAACGTAACTACAAACAGGGTTAAACCAGCTGCAAATATAGTTTGGTATGCGATGGTTCCCTGCGGAACGTCACCTGAACTTACTTTAACAATGTAGGAGGTGATGGTTTCAATGGGCACGGTGGGATCAAAGGTAAATACTGGCGTCTGTCCCGCAGCAATGGCTACAATCATCGTCTCACCAATAGCCCGAGAAAGCGCTAAAATGATGGAAACCATAATGCCGGACGAAGCAGCAGGAACCATCACCCGAAAAGCAGTTTGAAAACGAGTAGAACCCATTCCATAAGAAGCCTGCCGCAATGAGTTCGGTACCGCCGCCAAAGCATCTTCACTGAGTGATGACACAAAGGGAATAATCATTATCCCCATTACAATACCCGGCGAAAGGGCATTAAATCCGGCTAAATCGGGAACAAAAAGTTTAAGAAAGGGAGTAACAATCATCAGCGCAAAAAATCCATAAACCACTGTGGGCACCACGGCCAGTACTTCGAGCAGCGGTTTCAAGACCTTGCGATAGCGCCGGGGAGCATATTCATTTAGATAAACAGCAATTGTCAGTCCCAAAGGCAGTGCCACAGCAATGGCGATAAAGGTTGTGAGTAAAGTTCCTGATACCAATGGCAGAATCCCGTAGTTCTTCTCAGCGAAAAGCGGAGTCCACTCGGTACCCGTCAGAAAATCAACGATCGAAACCTCCCTAAAAAATCCGATCGCTTCAAACAACAACACCCCAATAATACCGACCGTAGTGAGAATGGTTACCAAGGCACAAAAGGCCAGAACCTTCTCAATGATTTTCTCTTTGATATTCATGAAGCAACTTAATTATGGTTTCCCCGCTTATCAGGAACCTACTCAATTAGGATAAGCGGAGAAATTTATTCGTTAGTTGGCTTCTGTGGTATCAGAGGCAAAGCTGCGGAATGCTGATTTTTGGGCCTCATAATCCTCTGCGGGCATTGCAACGTAACCAACAGCCTCTGCCAGCTCTCCGGAATTATCGAAATAGAACTCCACAAATGATTGTACAGCAGGACGCTGAGCTGCTTTCTTAGAAACGTAAATATACAGCGATCGCGACAATGGTTTATATGAACCATCTTTTACTGTTTCAAGCGAAGGCTCCACAGCACCATCTCCGGCATCAATACCAACCAGCTTCAGCTGATCAGCATTTTCTTCGTAATAAGCCAAACCAAAATACCCAAGGGCATATTTATCGGATGAGATACCCTGAACGGCCACATTATAATCGGCCACAGCGTTGAAATCGGAACGACTGGCACCAGATTCACCCATAATAACCTCGGTGAAAAAGTCATAAGTTCCGTGGGCGGTATTGGGACCATAAAGCCGAATTTCTTCCTCCGGCCATCCGTCGCGGATATCGCTCCATAACTCAACTTCGCTATCCGGCTCCCAAATTTTTTCCAGCTCTTCGGGCGTTAGTGCATCAATCCAATCATTTTCGGGATTTGCTACAATAGAAATGCCATCAAGGGATATCGAGAACTGCTGATATTCAATACCATTTTCTTCAGCCAGCTGTTTTTCCTCTTCGGATATTTCACGAGAGGCATTTGAAATATCGGTTTCCCCCCTTGCAAACTTTTTAAAACCAGCTCCAGAACCCGAGGAACCAACCGAAACCCTTATATTTGGTTCTACATTCCGAAATTCTTCGGCAACAGCTTCAGTTATGGGATATACGGTACCGGAGCCGTCAATTTTAATCTCATCGGAACCTCCAGACCCACAGGAAGTAACAAAGAGTGCCCCAACTAAAAACAATACTGTATATAAATTTTTCATCATTAAATAGTATTTAGATTTTTCTATGCCATGTGTGCTGTCTTAAATTTGAGATAGCAAAGATATGTTTTTGAAAGCAAAGTATTGTTAAGCTAATGTTAAATTTTTTATCCTTATCTATAATTAATAGATATAAAATCTTTAACTAACTAATATAATAGATTTTACAGATTTATATATAAATTATTCTATTTCATAATTGACAAAAAATATAAAATAGAAGGAGAAGTACGAGCACTATTTGGGGCCCGAATAAGATATGGGAATTCGAAGCTTTTACTGTACATTACCACCAGTACTACTATTTTAGAGCCTAAATTTTTTATACATAGATGGATACAGAACATAACAACAAGCTGGCCGTACTCATTGATGCCGACAATGCTCAACCCGCTATTATAGAGGGATTGCTGGCTGAAATTGCAAAATATGGCACAGCTAACGTTAAACGCATTTACGGAGACTGGACTTCCACCAAGCTACGCGGATGGAAAGAGCACCTGCTTGATCATTCCATCCAGCCAATCCAGCAGTTTGGATATACAAGCGGAAAAAATGCCACTGACAGCGCCATGATTATAGACGCCATGGACCTGCTTTATACGAGTCAATTCGATGGTTTTTGTATTGTATCCAGTGACAGCGACTTTACTAAACTGGCCGCGCGTATACGCGAAGAGGGACTCGTTGTGTATGGTTTTGGGGAAAAGAAAACACCTGATCCCTTTGTAGCCGCCTGCGACAAGTTTATTTATACAGAAGTGCTTAGAAGCGAAGATGAAAAAGATGAAAGTACCTCTATTGATCGAATGTCATCCCGTGAGCTTAAACAGGATACAAAGCTCGTAAAGCTGATCCGGAATGCTATTGAGGCGTCCTCTGATGAGAGCGGTTGGGCGCACTTGGGACAAGTAGGCAGCTATATTGCCAAGCAATCCCCGGAATTTGATCCCCGTAACTACGGCTACCGCAAGCTTGGTGAACTCGTTGAAGCCGTCAAATTATTTCAAATAGAAGAGCGGTCCACCGGCCACGGGCATGCAGCCGCTATTTATGTAAGAGACAAGCGAAAATAGTACTTCGTTCCCCTTTTTAAATTATCTCAGATCAATCAGGTCTCTTTGGAATAAAAATTATAAGGGTCCTTTTTAGGAATTATAGTTTTTCGGAGCTCCATCATTTCTCCCAGCGGCTGTTTCAGCACTTGTTCATAGAGAAACAGAATTGCAGAAAAAGCCTGATTTTGTGTAGCAGCCGATACCTTTCGTTCATTAGCCAAATAGTTCAAATAAGCAATGACTTCCTTCTCCCCCATCGAATGTGGATGTTTTAACTGGTGATATCTTACAAACCGAACAGTCCATTTCGTATAGGCCTGTTCGGTTTGATAACTTAAATTTTGTCTCCTGATTTCGGTGCGCATTTTATTTAGCAAAACTGATTTTGCCATCTTCCCTCCTGTTGATTTTATGTCTGTTCTCTTAAGTAAGACCCAAAAAGAGCCCAAACCTTACAAAGAATATTATGCCAACCCGTTATATCAACAAAAAAGGGGCCTGTGCATGATAATATCCCAACATAATACGTTTTTTGTGTTTGAGCGGTATTTTTAGCAAACTAAGCCTTATGTAGCATAATATCATTATGCGGTTGGCTTGTTTGTATAATTATAGGTTAACCGTTTTGACAAATAGGATAGTATACCTTCTAAACTTATATTAGTATGAAATGTAACAAGGTGGTATGAGCTATGACTAACTATTTAAAATCCATATTAAACGCTTTCCACGACCTTCTTTT
>JBEPXF010000112.1:0-9567 GCA_041642075.1 Fodinibius sp. | reverse complement strand
GTACTTAGGCGGTCATCTGGCTGTAGACGGACATTAATCGGAAATTCATCACCTCCTACCCGGTATGTTCCAGCCCTGCTGCCACCCACATTTGTTTGAATGACGCGAGCCACTTCACTTACGGTAAGGCCGAGATCTGCTATTTTTTCCCGGTCGAAGGTCATGTTCTCTTCTGGCCGTCCTTCCCTGCGATCAACCCGTACACCGGAGACCTCGGGAATTTCCTCCATCCGCTGTTTAATTTGCTGGGAAATTTCCTGGGCTTGATCTAGATTGTAGCCTCTGAGCTGTACTTCTACCGCTTCCCCTCCTCCCGAACCAAAAAGACGCCGTAAAATCCATAGTCCCGATTGAGCACTGACTCGGATATCTCCACCCGGGATAGTGCCAACTATTTTTTCACGAAGCTGATCTGCAATTTTTGAGGTACTTTGTGATCGTTCCGAAGCATCAACCATGGAAATTTCAACTTCAGCCCGACCGTCACGGACGTCCGTTGTAAGATGTTCCACATCTTCCATGGGGAGGTTAGCACGTACTACTTTTTCAAGTTCCTGAAGGTATTCGTTCTGGACCGCAATATTAGTGCCCTCGGCCATCATAAAATCTACGTCTATTTCATCAGCATCAGATTGTGGAGCAAGTTCAACGGGAATAATCGGAATGACCAAGAAAGATCCGATAACGAGTACACCGGTGATGCCAAATACCCATCCCTTCCTTTCCAATGTATAACTAATAAAATCGGTATAATTATTTTCCAGTTTTTGAAAATATCGCTGAAACCAGTTTTTCTTTTGCGCTTTTTCTGATTTTTCCGGCTGTACTGTAAGAAATTTACTGCAGAGCATGGGTACCAGAGTTAACGCAACAAACAGGGAACAAACCAGGGCAAAGACCACAACAAGGGCAAGTTGCTGAAAGATCGTACCGGAGATAGTTTGCATAAACACTACCGGTAGAAAGATAACAGAAGTGGTGATCGTAGAAGCTACAATAGCCCCTCCCACCTCTCGGGTTCCGATCAGAGCACTGGCCTTTAGATCTTTTCCACGCTCTTCCCTAAGCCGTATTATATTTTCGAGTACCACAATGGCATTATCTACAATAAGTCCAACTCCTAAGGCGAGCCCCCCGAAACTCATTTGGTTTAGGGTTAGCCCGTTAAAGTACAGCAAGGCAAAAGTGGCAATAATAGATATGGGAATAGCTATGGCAATAATAAAAGTGGAAGATCCATTCCTCAGAAAGAGATATAGTACAAAGACAGCTAGCAAGGCACCCCAAACGGCAGAACTTTGGACATTATCAATAGAGCTCTGGATAAATTCACTCTGGTCGGTCGTGACAAAGAGCTCCATGTCATTACGTTGTTCATTTACCCGCTCGATTTCATCACGGATGTTTTCTGCAACCGCGACGGTATTAGCACCAGTCTGCTTCCGAATACCAAACCGAACCATCGGCTTTTCGTCAATAGTTACCAGCCTGTTGAGGTCCTCATAGCCCCATTTTACTTCGGCTACGTCTTTAACCCTAATGGGCTTACCCTCTACAGTGGAAATAATGGTGTTCGAAATTTGATCGAGCGATTCATATTCGCCTAATGTGCGGACATAGAGTTGCTGGATTCCCGAATTTACGTTACCACCAGGGAGGTTAACATTTTCACTTGCAATAGCTTGTTGAACCTGGGCTGATGAAAGTCCGCTTGCAATTAACCGATCCCGCTTGAGTTCTACGTGAACCTCTTTGTAGACCCCACCCCATATATCAATAGATCCAACCCCCGGTATTTGTTCAAACTGCTTGGTAACCTCTCGTTCAAGCAGTTGCGTCAGTTCCTGTAGATCTTTGTCAGAGTTTGCTCCTACGATCACCACCGGGAAATTATTCGGATCAAACTTCCATATCCGCGGAGCTTGAGCCTCGGGAGGGAGTTCATCCCGAATTCGGTCCAGGGCAGCACGTATATCATTGGCAGCAACATCAATATCCGAACCTTGCGTAAATTCTAAAGTTACGCGACTTTGCCCTTCTGAAGAGCTTGAGCGGACACGTTCAACTCCAGGAACGCCCGCAATGGTATTTTCAATCCGCTGTGTTATAATTTGTTCTATTTCTTCCGGACCCACATTCGGATATTCTGTTGCTACGGTAAGTTGCGGATATTCTACAGGAGGAAGAAGATCAATAGGCAGATATCGAAATGACATAACACCCAGTACGATGATGATAAGAAACAACATTGTTGTAGCAATGGGGCGGTTGACAGCAGTTTCAGTAATTTTCATAGCAGTTCGGTTTGTAAGCTCTTTTTTAATTATTCATTAGCTGTCTGGATGCTATCCAGTACACGCTGTAACAAGTCTTGTCTCTGGAGTCCCTGCATGGCCAGAATGCGCTCCCAAGAGCTGGTTCGGACGCGGGCTTGGTTACGCCCTTCCGATAGTAGGTCCTGTCCAACAGTAATTACCCAGTCACCGGGTTCCACCCCATCTACCCCTACCTCCATACGGCCTTCGGCAATAACGTCAACTTCCCTGAATTGTACATCAGTAGCTTCTGTAAGCGGTGGTGGGTTGTCAGCATCTACCTGTTCAGCTGGCTGGATTTCACTACCAAGAGAAGTTGCTACAAATACTCCGGCATTGCCGGTATTAGGATCGGAGTAGAGAGCACTTGTTGGGATTAAAGTGGCTTGTTGACTTTCTCCATAAAGGATATCTACCGGAACAAACATACCCGGGCGCAGAATGTTATTATCATTCTCAACGTCAATTTCGCCCTCAGTACTTCGGGTAATATTATTCAGGAAAGGAGAGATACGCGAAAGTTCAGCTTCAATAACCTGATCTCCTACATGAATATTGGCCGTTTGACCAATGGATATCTCGTTAAGCATATTATCGGTTAGCACTACCTCAACTCGAAGATTATCTAAATCTCCAATCGTAAATAATTGCGTGTTTGAGCCAACCTGCATTCCCATTTCCGCATTACGTTGTCCCACGGTTCCATTAATGGGTGCTCTGATTACAGCTTGTGAAAGCATTTCCTGTTGTTCCTCAAGGGTAGACTGGGCCTGCTCAACCTGGGCTTCGGCAAGTTCTACATCTGCTTCTGCGGATTCCATCTGGGCTTCCAGACGTTCCATTTCAAGGTCGCTGGAAAGCTCCTTTTCGCTAAGCTGCCGGGTTCTTTGGTATTCAGATTCCAATTCACGGTATCGGGCCTGAGCCTGCTTTAACTGTGCCTGGTTAATTTTTAGATTGGCCCGTGCCTGTTCTACTTGCTCTTGGTACTGCCTGTCTTCCAGAGATACGAGAGGATCTCCCTTTTGTACTTTATCTCCCGTACGAACGTGAACCTGAGTAACTCTTCCGGAAATTTCCGGATACAATACAACCTGGTTACCGGCTACTACTGTTCCGCTTAATCGTTCTGACAGGGGAAGGGAGCCATACCGCGCTTTTACCGCTTCAACAGCAGGAGGTGCGGATACTGTTTCTCCGGGGCCTCCTGTTGAACCTTCTGAATTTTCTCCTGAGCAGCCAGTAACAAGTAAGGTAGCTGCGAATAGAAATGAGAACGGTTTAAAATAATTGATCAAAAGCTTTTTCATTTTACAAATCTAGAATTAATAATTGCTCAAACGCATAATAGTAATAGAAAATAAAAACCTTGGGGTAAAACGTTCGTTTATAGTTGTAATAAGTTGTTAGCAAATATAATAAATGATAATCCTGAAGGAATCTTGAAGGGGATAGGCTAGCCGTATTTATAACAATAGTGATCTATCGTATAAATTATTAACTAATTTCTTAATTAGTACTTTTTTAAAGACTAAAAAAGGTTTACTTAACTGTCCTATTTACTCTCCTAATACTTAAAGATTGGTTAATGTAATCTTTGCATTACTCCTGCTACTCTCGATAATCGCATCAATGACTTTCATATTGTAAAGGGCATCCTCAAAAGGGGTTGGAACGGGACGATCCTCAATTATTGCCTGAGAAAACCTTTCTCCCTGAGCGGTGAATTGATTACAGGGAGCGATCTCTGTTTTATGATCTTTTCCTTCAATCTGTGTATGAATATAGGTCGGTTCGTCGGTGGGGGCATTAAAAGGCATGGAGAGCTCAATCATCCCATTGCTTCCAAATATTTTTACTTTTTGATGCGGAGCCAGCTGGGTACCACTTGTAAACGTAGCAGAACCGCTAGGGAAGTTCAGTATTCCCGACGACAATCGATCTATCTTGAGATTTGGATCTTCTTCCAGGCTGCCGAATACCGACTGGGGTTCTTCGTCAAACAAAAACCGGGGAACAGAGATACAGTAACAACCGATATCCATCAGACTTCCTCCACCAATATCTGCCATATTGCGTATGTTTTCGGGATCATCATTGTAATAGGAAAAGAAGGATTGTACGGTTTGTAGTTCGCCAATAACATCACTTTGAACAAGCTCCTTAACTTTTATCCACCGGGGATGATGCCGGTACATAAAAGCTTCCATAACTTTTAGTTCCGGATGCCTCTCGGCTTCGGCCAGAAGTGTTTGTGCTTCTTTATGGGACAAGCCAATAGGCTTTTCACAAAGCACGTGTTTGCCCGCCCGCAAGGCTTTTATGGACCACGGAACATGCAGATGATTAGGGAGCGGATTATAAACGGCATCTACTTCCGGCAGCTCCAGCAGTTCTTCGTACGATCCCACAGCTTGTTCGATCCCCAATTGGTCGGCTTCATTCTTTGCCCGCTTGAGATTTCGGGATGAAATAGCCACAATTTCACAGTTGTCGGCCTGCTGCATAGCGGGAATAACTTTTTCAACTCCAATTTTAGCAGTGCTTAAAATTCCCCAGCGAATATTCCGTTCTTTTCCCATAAGTTTATATTTATATCAGATAAAATAGTTAAAAAACTAAAGTTATTATGATTCTTCTGTGGAGTTTTCGTCATCATTTCCGGCGACTTCCGGAGGAAGCTGCACACCTGACATATTTTTGAAGACTTCGAGCATCTCCATAGGCAGCGGGATAAATGCAAAGGTCGCATTCTCTTCACTGATATCGGTTATTGTTTGCAGAAAACGAAGTTGTAGGGCCATCGGAGCTTCTTTCATCATGGTAGCAGCATCAACGAGGCGTTCAGCGGCCTGGAATTCACCCTCTGCGTTAATTACTTTAGCTCGACGCTCACGCTCGGTTTCAGCCTGTCGGGCCATCGCACGCTTCATATTTTCGGGCAATACTACGTCGCGGACTTCTACTGATACCACTTTGATACCCCAGGGATCCGTCTGACGGTCAATAATCTCCTGAATATTTTTATTGACCTTGTCACGTTCTGCCAGCAGTTCGTCCAGCTCAACCTGTCCCACTATACTGCGTAAGGTAGTCTGGGCCAGCATAGATGTTGCATGTATATATTGCTCTACCTGTATAACGGCATCTTCGGCATCGATAACGCGAAAGAATGTAATGGCATCTACGTGTACTGTAACATTATCCTTGGTGATAACTTCCTGCCGGTCTACATTAATGGTCAGAACCCTAAGATCCACCCGTTCTATCTTATCGATAAAAGGAATCAGAACAATAAGTCCCGGTCCTTTTGTCCCCTGGTATTTACCCAGCCGAAAAACCACTGCACGTTCATATTCCCGTAAAATTTTGAACATCTGGGGCAGAAGAATAGCTGCCAGAACAGCGATCGTGATAATCCATGTAAGAGAATTGATAAATTGATCTCCATTTTCCATGATAGTATGTGTAAATTTTATTGGTGTTGATTAAGTACTGCGCTTTACTTTGGCCGTAAGACCCTCAATTTCTACAATTTCGCAAACTTCTCCTTCCTCAATTTCTTCATCGCTAACCGCATTCCAGTATTCTCCGTTGATAAAAATTCTTCCTTTTCCATCTTTAATGGGCTCGATAATCTCCCCTTTACGTCCGACCATTGACTCTTTTCCGGTGATACTGTTGGAAAACTGTATACGAATTCCTTCGGTGACAATCCAGACGAAAAACAAGGTTGTTACTACGGTAGCCGGAACAAGCCATGCCCACGAAAGCTCCATCGATTGGGGTAAGTCCTGAAACAGCATGAGCGCACCGAGAAAAAATGCCACAGCTCCGCCCCCGATGAGAATACCAAAGGCCGGTGTAAATGCCTCGGCAACAAAGAGAACAACCGCTAAACCAATGAGTGCAAAGCCTGCAATATTGATTGGCATTGAAGCCGAAGCATAGAGTACCAGTATCAGTGCGATTACTCCTGCCATACCCGGGACGATGGCCCCGGGATTCGTAACCTCTCCAATGATACCATAAATGGCAATCATAGTGAGAATAAGCATCACTTCTGGACGCATGATGAAGCTCAGGAGAATTTCTGCTAAATTGGTAGGAATTTCTTCAATTTTAGCATTTCGTGTATTTAGGGTATCCCCGTTTACAACACGCCCGTCAATCTGTTCGAGCAGTTCCTCCCGGTCATTGGAGATAAAATCAATAACGTTAAGTTCAAGCGCTTCCTCTGCGGTAATGGATTCGCCGTCGCGTACAGCAGATTTTGCCCACTCGGCATTCCGGTCACGCCGGTTTGCCACGCTTTCAATAAAGCTTTCCGAATAGTTGAATATTTTTTTCTGCATTACCGAATCTTGCTGTCCGCCTCCCATCTGAACCGGCGATGCCGCTCCGATGGTCGTAGCTGGAGCCATGGCAGCGATATGGGCAGCCATGGTAATGAAGGTACCGGCACTGGCCGCCCGACCGCCTTCAGGCGCCACATAGACAATAATAGGAAGGTTATCAGAATCCAGAAATACTTGAACAATATCCTTGGTTGATTCCAGCAGTCCCCCCGGGGTATCCAATTGAACAATAAGTGCTTCAGCCTGCTCCTCCCTGGCTTTTGCAATGCCCCGGTTAATATAGTTTGTCGTGGTCGGAGATATGGAACCATCCACTGAAATCATCATAACGATGGGCGTGGCAGTTGCTCCATTATTAACAACAGAGGTATCCTCTTGACCACTGGCAATCGTAGTTATTGAAAAAAGAATTGCTATGAGTAGATTTAGTTTCATAGTATGTAAGATATCAAAAAGGATTTCGGAAGCAATAGCGAAGTAGGAATAATCTTATTTCATTAGTAGTTATGCAACTACCACATTTATTTTGATGACTTTCACTACCAAAGGCATTAATCAAGAAAGATAGTATTAATTAATCGATTAGTTTTTCTTATATTCTTGTATATATTATATTATCTGCGGTGAATAAATATTAACTAACCAATTAATATTATGCCGGAAAGCAAGTCAGGCAGTCGATCAGAGATTATCAGCGCCGCGAGGACGGAATTTTTAGCCCGGGGATACGAGGGAGCTCGCATGAAGAATATATCCGATCATATAGGAGTATCCCAGGCAATGATCCACTACTATTTCAATACCAAGAAAGAGCTGTTTGAACATGTATACGCCCAGTCTGTAGTTACGGTATTCGATGGCTTATCTGAAAAGTTGGAAGAGAATATTCCTTTTTTTAAAAAAATTGAGCAACTAATCGACTTTTGCCTGCAAAAGGCTGATGATCATTCCGAGGCGTTGGGATTTATCATTACCGAAAGCAGACGTAACCCGGATTGGCTTATTCCACTCTTCAAAGAACAAATTACCTTGGATAGTGATTTCCTGGAAAATCAAATTGAGGAAGCGGCTTCGGATTATTTGATTACATCGGTAGAACCGGAGCAGCTGCTGCTTAATATTTTTTCACTGTGTTATTATCCAACATTAGCGTCTCCTGTACATAACGCGATGTTGCCCAACACGTCTGATATAAGTCAAAAAGCTACTGATCGGAAAGGAATTGTCTTAGACACTGTTTTAAACTGGCTGACGTCTTAAAAACTTAGTGCTCGGAGGTAATTTTTGTAATACCTTCGCGAATGACGGAGAGAATCAAGTCAATTTCCTCCAGATGAGTGCGGAAATGAAGTACTGCTAATCGTAAATATACCGTTCCGTTTATGTGGGTTGAGGACAGAAAAACGCGTCCGTCGCGATGGATGAAATCCACCAATTTTTTGTTAAACTCATTGGCAGCGCCGGAGTCGGGAATGTATCGAAAGAATAGAATGGACAGCTCCGGCTCTGGCCCTACTTCGATGCCCTCTATTTTCTGTACCTCTTGATAAAAATAACGGGTAAGCAATAGTTTCTCATCCAGCGCAGCTCGAAAAGGAGCTATCCCCAGCAATTGGAGCGGAAGCCACATGCGAAGCCCGCGAAAATGTTTGGAAAGTTCCGGAGACAGGTCGGCCGGTGACCACTCTTCGGTAGCTTTCAGAGTATCCTGCATATAGTTAGCTATCATATGCTGTGACTCGAAAAGTTTTTTCCCCTCTTTAACAAGTACGGCCCCCGTTCCATAGGGTAGGAAAAGTCCTTTATGGGGATCAATGGTTACCGAGTCGGAATGTTCAATACCTTTCATTACTTTTTCTCCGTGTTCGGTAAGCAGGAAAAATCCTCCGTAGGCAGCGTCTACATGGAACCAGAGGCTATGGCTTTGAGCAATATCCGCAATTTCATCCAGTGGGTCTACGGCTCCCAGGTCAGTGGTTCCGGCTGATGCAAAGATCATCAGTGGAATTCGGCCCTCTTTTTTATCTTCTGCAATCTGTTGGGATAGTGCTTGCGATTTCATGCGAAATCGGTCATCCATCTCAATTTTTTGTATCGTAGCTTCCCTGAGACCAGCAAATTTTATAGCCTTGATTACACAGTGATGAACCTGGTTGGTAGTGTAAATCACCACTTTTCCATAATCTTTCGCTTGAATACCGGAATCGTCCCGGGCGGCAACCATTCCAATAAGATTGGCGATGGAACCGCCAGAAGTCAGGTTTCCGGCTGCTGTATCGGGATAACCTATGAGATCACACATCCAACGGATGCATTTGTTTTCCATTCGTACGGCTCCCGGAGATGAGAAAAAGACCCCAGCATATCGATTGGTAATGGCTGCTAGGTAGT
The DNA here is from genome assembly GCA_041642075.1 of Fodinibius sp. Taxonomy (GTDB): domain Bacteria; phylum Bacteroidota; class Rhodothermia; order Balneolales; family Balneolaceae; genus Fodinibius. The sequence continues at coordinate 503 of JBEPXF010000112.1, read as the reverse complement.
CGGCAATAGCAGAAGGATAAATTCCGCCTCCCGGAATATATCCGGCATGTTTTCCCGAGGCAGGATTCAGACCTTTACTGTCAACTTCGGAATCCAGTACCCTAAGTAACTTAGCAAAAGGTTTGCCTTCTTCCTCAAAAGTTAGTTCATGTAACTTACTTTCTGTACTATCAAAGCTTTCAAAGGCTGGCTTATCGGAGAGTTCATTTATAAATTCTTCACCATATTTTCTGGCTTTTTCCAACAATGATGATCGCTCCCGGTCAGAAATTTCCAGTTGGCGGGACTGTTTTTCGAGTTCTCTAATGCGTTTCTCCATAGAAACTATAATAGCTTACTGAATAGAAAATAGATGAATATGAATATACGGGTCCCGAAAACAGACACAAAATTGTAATTATTGGTTCTTCAAATAATTGGTCGAGAAGAAGAACTAAAAGAGGATAATCTTACGTTATAATAATGGTTGCGAAAGCAAATACTCGGTAAAAGTAACCTACAGT
>JBEPXF010000111.1:0-9590 GCA_041642075.1 Fodinibius sp. | reverse complement strand
ATGAATTTTTGAATGCTTCAATAAACTCCTTGGTATAGTCCGAGAGTACCAATCGCCCGCTAATTTCGGCTCTTTCTTCGAGTAAGGTGTCCCAATTTTCTGTTCCTTTCCAAAGCATTTTTTTGAGCTCCTTCATCGCCTTTGGACTGTAATCAGCAAGTTGATTAGCTAATGAATCGATCTCTTCATCAAGTCGGTCATGAGATTCCCAGACGTTTGAGAATAAACCGTTTTCCCGCGCCCACTGGGCACTGTTCCAGCTTGAAGCATTCACAGAAAGTATACTAAAGGCAGAGGTTCCCACTTTTCGTTCAACGGCAGGTCCTACAACAAATGGCCCGATACCCAACGCCAGCTCACTAAGCTTAATAGCAGCAGAATCATGTGCGATGGTGTAATCCCCGGCGGATGCGATACCTACACCGCCTCCAACGGTTTTACCCTGTATGCGGACGATAATAAGCTTAGGACATTTCCGCATGGCGTTTAGGACCAAAGCAAATCCCATAAAAAAATGTTTGCCCTCTTCATAAGTATCAATAGCTATTAATTCATCAAAAGATGCGCCCGCACAAAATGCTCCGTCGCCATGACTTTTAAGTACAAGCACATACGCCTCGGGATTTTCCCCCATTTGGGTAATGGACTCGGCCAAGTTTCGAAGCATCTTTCCTGGGAGGGAATTTCCCTTTGGGTGATAAAATTCAATCGTTCCGATGTTGTTTTCGATATCCGTACTGATTTCTCCGTTTGCAGGCATAAAGATGTTTTAAGTTTCTAAAATTGTTAATCAGATAGCTAATTAATTATCCTCTTCGAATATATCCATATCCAATATTTCGCGGCGTTTAATAAGGGTTAGAATGGTATATTCCGCTACCAATTCGTCATCCTGATTTGTGACTTCCACATCCCAATAGATGATACCAAACGGGAACTTATCTTTGGCTTTTTTCTGACGAACCTTTTTGCTTTTTACGATCAGCTTGGCTTGAATGGTATCACCGGGCGCAACGGGAGCAACAAACCGAAGATTCTCCAACCCGTAATTGAGTATTACGGGTCCCTCATCGGGATGAACAAACAATCCCGCTGCCCGTGAAAGTACAAAATAACCGTGAGCTACAATTTCGCCGAAAAGAGATCGCTCGGCCGCTTCCGGATCAGTATGAGCATAAAATTCATCACCCGATAAATCAGCAAATCGCTCAATATCTTCCTCCGTGACAGTGTAAGTATCGGTCGTTCGTGCTTCTCCAACATCCAGATCTTCAAAATACTGCTGGAAGGGATGAGTATCAGCTTCCTCGGTTTCGGCTCCTTTAATGTATTGATTTATAATATTTGTAAGTGTAGTTGGAGATCCCTGAAGAGCTACGCGCTGCATATTATGGATGACAGCCCGTGCTCCACCTAGCTCTTCTCCACCGCCGGCGTGACCGGGTCCGCCGTGCACCATATGCGGCATAGGAGATCCGTGTCCCGTCGATTCCTGGGCACAATAGCGGTTGACGACCATAAAGCGTCCATGATAAGGAGCACAGCCCAGCGTAATTTCGCGCGCAATATCATCATCTGCCGTAAACAGCGAACCCACTAGTGATCCGTCCGCTTTGTTTGCCAATTCAATCGCTTCTTTGTTGGATTCATAGGGCATTACCGTGGTCATTGGGCCAAAAGCCTCAATTTTATGCACCTCATCTATTTGCAGGGGTTCGTGACAAAGTAGTACTTTGGGACCGATAAAAGCACCATTATTTTGTCCATTTCCTTTACTGTAGACAGATTCTGTTGTTTCTAATAGCGAGGAAATCTGCTCATCAAAGCGTTCAGCTTGCGTGATGCTGGCTAGCGGGCCCATTTTCGTTTTCTTTTTGGCAGGATCGCCGATAGAGGTTTTATCCAATCGTTCTTTTAGTGCATCGATTACATTTTGGATTTGTCCTTTTGAAACTAAAGTTCTCCGGATAGCTGTACATTTTTGGCCTGTTTTGACCGTCATTTCCTCGGCCACTTCGCTTACAAATAGATCAAACTCTTCCATGTCCGGCGTGACGTCAGCGCCGAGAATCGAACAGTTCAGAGAGTCGGCCTCTAAGTTAAAACGTACATTATTCGCCACGATATTTGGATGGGATTTCAGTTTTTGTCCTGTTTCTGAGGAACCGGTAAAGGAAACAGAATCCTGGCTATTAAGATGATCTAGCAGATCACCTGGCTTATCAGCAGCAATAAACTGGATGGCACCTTCAGGAAGTAGTTTTGACTCCAGCATATCCTCAAAGACTTTATATGCGAGGTATGATCCGGTCGGCGATGGTTTGATGATAGCTGGCATCCCGGAAATAATACAGGGAGCCAGTTTCTCTAGCATTCCCCAGACCGGGAAGTTGAACGCATTGATATGCACGGCTACACCATGACGCGGTACGCAGATATGTTGTCCTACAAAAGTCCCTTCACGAGATAATTGCTCGGGGCTCCCTTCCACATGATAGGGGAGGTCGGAAAGCTCAATACGTGATTTACTGGACAGCGTAAACATGCTGCCGATTCCGCCTTCTATATCTATCCAGGAATCCTGACGAGTTGCACCCGTGTGTGTGGATAGTTCGTAATAATCTTCTTTACGCTCAAGGAGATATTGAGCTAAAAACTTGATTTTGAATGCCCTTTCGTGGATCGACATTTCACGGAGTTTAGGTCCTGCTTCTTGACGCGCATACTCGCAGGTGCCCTTATAATCCAGATCAGCTTCCAACATTTGGGCTACGGGCTCCCCGGTCACAGCACTGATTAGATCTTTTTTTTCACCCTCATCAACCCAGTTGCCTTTAATATAACTTCGTACTTTCATAGCTAGTTTCTAAACTTATTAAAAACTAATTGGTCATCTCGACCACCAGGAGAGATCTTTGTTTATAAAAGGATTTCTCGCTTATGCTCGAAATGACAATAATAGTTAATTTATTTTTTCCTGTTACCCCAGGTTTCATAGTTTGCCGACTGACTCGGTCGATCTTTAGGCTCCTTCCGTATAGGTTCGCATTCTGTTAATGATTCATGAAGTTGAGCTGGCAGTTGCTGATATAACTTTGTGCCTTCTGTTTTCCATTGGATCATTTTATCCGAAACATCTTTGGTAATTTCTGCGGGATTCCCAACCACTAGTTTACGTTCTGGGATCTTCATTCCTTCTTTTACAAAGGCTAGTGCGCCTACTATACATTCCGTTCCCAGTTCGACATTATCCATGATCACAGCATTCATTCCTACCAAGCAATTTCGTCCGAGATGTCCTCCATGAATGATGGCTCCGTGACCGATATGCGCACTTTCTTCGAGTACAACGGTTACACCGGGAAACATATGGATGGTACAATTTTCCTGCACATTGCAACCGTCTTTGATTACAATTTTACCCCAATCGCCGCGGATAACTGCCCCGGGGGCAATATACACATCCTTGCCGATCACCACATTACCCGTCACCGCAGCCTGCGGATGAACATAGGCACTTTCATCAACGACCGGCTTGTATCCATCAAACTCGTAAATCATGGTTTTGTTATTAGTTAATTTGTTAATGGTTATTAGTTATTAGGATCATAATTAATATTAGGCTCTTTGCTAATGTGATCTTGTTTGACCTTCTTTAAATAGGAGATGTAGCCATTTACTATTAACCATTAACAAATAATTAAGTTACGTTTTTTCTAAAATGACCGCCATGCCTTGTCCCACACCCACGCAAAGTGTACAAAGTGCATACTGCTTATTCTGCTCGTGAAGTTCAATGGCCGCCGTTTGCAGCAGTCGCGCGCCCGACATCCCCAGTGGATGTCCGAGGGCAATTGCGCCACCATGAGGATTTACCCGCGGTTCTTGATCGTCGATGTCCAGTTCGCGCAATACCGCTAAACTTTGAGCAGCGAAAGCTTCATTAAGTTCAATAATACCTATATCATCAAGGGTTAAGTCAGTACGAGTTAACACTTTTTTTGTAGCACTAACTGGTCCCATCCCCATAATTCGCGGTTCAACTCCCACAACAGCCGAGGCGACGATACGAGCCAGTGGTTCAAGATTGAAGTCTTTAATGGCAGAATCACCAGCTACGAGCATAGCACAGGAACCATCATTAATTCCGCTGGCATTACCGGGAGTTACTGTTCCGCCCTCACGGAAGACCGCCGGTAGTTTACTGAGAACTTCTACGGTGGTTTCAGGACGAATAAACTCGTCTTCTTCAAAAATAATGGAATCGCTTTTCTTCTGAGGGATTTCCACCGGCATGATTTCCATCGCCATGCGCCCGCTTTTGGTTGCTTGGGCTGCTTTTTGTTGCGACCACGCCGCAAATTTATCCTGATCCTCTCGGCTTACGCCGTATTTCTCTACAATATTTTCGGCGGTTTCTCCCATCGCCTCGCTGCCATATTGTTCATCCATTTTGGGATTAATAAAGCGCCATCCAAAAGTAGTATCATGCATTTCAGTGGTGCCGGAGTAGGGTGCCTCTCCTTTACCCAATACTATCGGTCCGCGAGTCATGTGTTCCATACCACCAGTGATAAATAGGTCCCCTTCACCCACTTTGATCGATTTGTAGGCTTGTACAGCACTGCTCATGCCTGAGGCGCACAGACGATTTACGGTTTCTCCGGGTACTGAAGTGGGGAGTCCGGCCAGTAACACGGCCATACGTGCTACATTGCGATTATCTTCTCCGGCCTGATTGGCACACCCAAAGATGACATCCTCAATGCGTTCAGGATTAATATTCGAATTGCGGTTTATCAGTTCTTCAATTGTCAATGCCGCTAAATCATCAGCCCTGATGGGGGAGAGCGCTCCTCGATATTTCCCAATGGGAGTACGGATAGCGTCAATGATATAAGCTTCAGACATGATTTAGTCGAAAGTTTTAAGCCTTAAGTATTAAGTAAAATCAATTTGAAATTTCATTAAAGTGATAATCTTTGGTTCTGAAGACGGTTCCACGGAAGAGGGCAACTTGTTTATCATCCTGATTAGTAATACTGATGTTATAGACTCCGACGCGTTGACCGATACTGAGCTCATCCGTTTCGGCCGTGATCATATCTCCGGCAGTTACTTTCTTCATAAATGAAATATTATTTTCCATGGCTACTGCTACTCGTCCATAACTATTGGAAGCAAATGCCAGGGCGCTGTCGGCCAGCGAAAAAGTAATCCCTCCATGTGAGACATTGAATCCATTAACCATTTCGTCTCGGACTTTCATATCTAATTTTGCATAGCCCGGTTTAATGTTTATGATTTGGATGCCCAGCCATTGACTGAAAGCATCATCTGCCATCATTTTATCAACTACTTTTTTAGCCAGTTGTTGTTTATTCATAGAATACTTCTTTTAATAAAATGTCTCTTCATTACGGACTTTCCGTTTTAATAATGGATTTGGTCGGTATCGATCTTCACGATATTCTGTTTGTAGGGCAGTAAGTCGATCCAGTACATTTACAAGTCCAATCTCATCAGCCCACTTCAGCAATCCCTTGGGATAGTTGACTCCTTTGGTCATAGCTAGATCCACATCCTCAACAGTAGCTACATTCATAAATACCGCGTCGGCTGCTTCATTGATCAGCATGGCCAAAATGCGATCAACAATTTTCTGTCCCAGTTCTTGCTTCCTGGTTGGTTCAGGATTCTCATCATCGTCACCGTAGCCATAAAATCCTTTTCCGGATTTTTTGCCCAGATATCCGGCCTCAACCATCCGTTTTTGTGTAAAAGATGGCTTAAATCGAGGATCATAGAAAAATTCCTCAAATACAGTTTCGGTCACTTTGTAATTTATGTCGTTACCGATGAAATCCATCAGCTCAAAGGGTCCCATTTTAAACCCTCCGATTTCTTTCATTGCCCAGTCAATAGTAGGAACATCGGCCACACCTTCTTCGAGTTGACGAATAGCCTCGCCATAAAAAGGGCGTGCTACACGATTGACAATAAATCCAGGAGTATCTTTAGCCAAAACAGTTGTTTTACCCCAGTTGTTGACAAGAGCCCGGGCAGTTTTGACCGTTTTTTCAGTGGTGGAAATACCGGGTACAATCTCGACCAACGGCATGATTGGCGCAGGATTAAAGAAATGAATTCCGAGGAAACGTTTCGGTTTTTTTAGTGCTGATGAAATTGCAGCAATAGACAATGAAGAGGTATTTGTTGCCAGAAGGCAAGCACGCGATACAATTCCCTCCAGCCGCTGAAAGACATCTTTCTTGATTTCCAGATCTTCAACGACCGCCTCTATGACGATTTTGCATTGGTTGAACTTAGTAAGATCATCCTCAAAATGAATCCGCTCCATAATACCGTGAACTTTCTCTTGGGTCATGCGGTCTTTTTCAACCTGTCGCTGCAGGATCTTTCGGAGAGAATGTTTTGCACTTCCCAGCTGATCCGGATAGGCATCGTATAAATAAACTTGATGTTGGTTCTGGGAAGCGATCTGGGCAATGCCTTGCCCCATGGTGCCCGCGCCTGCTACGCCAATAATCTCGTCTTTCATTTTTTGTGATAATTATTTTCAATTTCTTGCACTAAGAAAAATAATGAATTCAATGCTAAAACCAACTTGTTTAATAGCGGACGTACTATTTGCAAAACACAGGTAGAAGTGATATCATGATGATATCATCTTGTAAATTATATTGCTATGAGTAAAAATGTTTTAGTACGAAATATCGACGAAGAAACACTCGAAAAGCTAAAAAAGAAAGCAGCAGCAAATAACAGATCGCTGCAAGAAGAGCTCAAAGAACTGCTCGAAATGCACGCTGGCCCCGATATTGAAGAAGTCAGGAAAATGGTTAAGGACAACTTGGAAAAATATCGAAAAGAAGGGAGAAAATTTTCTGATAGTACCAAAGATATACGCGAAGATAGAGAGCGATGAGCGTTGTTATTGATTGTTCTGTAGCAGCAAAATGGCTTTTTCTCGAGGAGGGATCTTCAATTGCTGAAGGTATCCTGGAAGAATTATCTTTCTTTTTTGTTCCGGATTTATTTGTTATGGAGATTGATGCTGCTATCTCTAAAAAAGTACGTCAACGAGAAATTTCCAGTGAGGAAGCTTTTCAGAAAATTGTTGAACGCAAGAAATTGCCATATAAAATCATGAATTATGGCGATATTTCTAAGTTAGCTTTAGAAATATCGGTATCTTTACCAGTAACGCTATATGATGCTACCTACATCGCAACGGCCATTGAAAAGCATGCAGTGCTATATACCGCTGACCAACGATTGGTAAATGGTGTCTCAAAGACTTCGCTTAGTAAATATGTGCAAAGTATTTGGAACATGGATTAGCTACTTTCCTCTAAAATTCGGCTTTCGCTTCTCCAAAAATGCCTGTACACCTTCGTGATAATCATCCGTATTGCCTGCTTCGGTTTGCAGTTCGGCCTCCAGTTCAAGATGTTCGTCCAGGTTATTGGATAGGGACCGGTTTATTGCGCGCTTGTATAGACCAAAACCCTTGGTAGGCATAGAAGCTAATTTTTGGCAAATGGATTGTGCTTTTTCTATCAGTTTTTCAGCATCCACAGCTTTATAGATCAACCCAATTTCTTCGGCTTTCTCTGGAGTGATTTTCTCATCCAGAAGGTACATCGCATTTGCGCGTTGAAGTCCCACCAGACGAGGTAGAAAAAAAGTACCACCGCTGTCGGGAATCAGCCCGATTTTGCTGAAAGATTGTACAAAAATGGCCTCTTTGGACGCTAGGACAATGTCACAGGCCAAGGCCAGGTTTGCTCCTGCTCCTGCTGCCGTTCCGTTTACGGCACAAACAACGGGCTTTTCAAGGTGACGAATCGCTTTGATGATGGGATTATAGCTTTTCCGAACAGTATCACCAAGCTCATAATTCTTTCCTTTATCGACGACTTCCGGCAGATCTTGCCCTGCGCAAAAGGCTTTTCCTTTTCCCGTTAAAAATACACATCGAATTTCATAGTTCGATTTAGCTTCATCTAATGCTCGTTGCAGTTCTTCCGCCATTGGCTCAATAAAGCTATTGAGCTTGTTCGGCCGGTTAAGTGAAAGGGTTAAAACTGATTTTTCAGTGCTGGATACTACCAGTTGTTCACTCATAAATCCGTATCGATTAATTTTTAGTTTCCGTCTGGATTATAGCGATTAAAGCGGCTTAAAATAGTTCACATTCAGTAGCTGTTTCGGGATAGTGTACGGTCAGTCCCGGATATTTCCATGCATCCTCAAACGAATAGTGTTGATATTTTCATGATTCAGATACATTTAAAATGTTCAAACGGTTCTGCACAGTCATGACAGTAATATTGCGATTTACAGGCGGTAGAGCCAAACTCACTTTGCAGTTCAGTGTTGGTGGAATCGCAGTAAGGACAGGGAATGATACGGCTCGATCCCGTTATATTTTTTAAAAAATCTTCCTCTTTTTCAGTTTTACCGGGCGGCGCAATGCCATAATCCTTCAATTTCTTTTTGGCTTTATCCGAAATCCAGTCTGTAGTCCATGTTTCAGAAAAATCTTTTTTCACATAGAAATTTTGGATACCGTTTACCTTAAGCGTTTTCTCGATTTCTTGTTCGATGGTTTTCATGGCTGGGCATCCGGAATAGGTGGGGGTGATTCGTACTGTGACTTTGCCCTTATCAACTCTTACCTCACGCAAAATTCCCAGATCTATTATAGAAAGTACAGGGATTTCAGGATCATTGACCTCCGAAAGGAGATCCCAGATTTCATCTTTATTATATATTGTCGCGGTAGCCATAACATTCTATTAACGATACTTTGTTATGATTTATTAGCTAAACAAATCCAAAAGCTAATAACCAATAACAAAAAATTACTCCCAGTCGGCATCGGGATACGACCGCCTCAAGTGCTGCATTTCTGCTAATAAATGTCCCAGGTGCTCAGTATGCAGTCCATGCCGTCCTCCTTCTGCCATATACTGGTTAAAATCCGGTACGGTCAAGGTTGCTTCTTCCAGTGTTTGTATAACTAATTCTTTCCAATCATCTTTAAAACTTTTCGTATCAACAGCTAACCCTTCATCTTGGAGTCGCTCATCAACTTCATCCTGATAAAACAGTTCTCCGATGTACATCCAGATTTCATCAAAAGCATTTTGGATTCGCTCGTGACTCTTTTCCGTACCGTCACCGAGCCGCAATACCCATTCACGACTATGACGCAGGTGATATTGTACTTCTTTAAAGTGCTTCTTAACAATGCCGCAAAACTGTTCGTCCTCAACATCCGATAGTAGTTGATACAAATAGTAGCTATACGAAGAGAATAAAAACTGTCGCGCAATGGTAAATCCAAAATTACCTTTTGGCAGTTCGGTGATCTTTGAATTTTTATATTCAACATCATTTCGGAAATAGACCAGATCATCACGGTGGCGACCTTCACCTTCTATCTCAACGGCATATTCGTATAAATTGGCAGCGTGACCAATATAATCCAAAGCAATATTAGCCAGGGCAATATCTTCTTCGAGTATAGGGCCATGTCCGCACCATTCCGAGAGGCGGTG
>JBEPXF010000110.1:0-9633 GCA_041642075.1 Fodinibius sp. | reverse complement strand
GCAGCCTGTTGTAATGAACAATAGTGATAATAGAATAGTATACATTTTAATATTAATTATGGATTTCATAGGACAAGTATTTTATTGATTGATACCCGTCCAACTGTGGTTGTAAGTTGACGTAGTCATTGAAAGAATAATCTTAATACAACGTCCTAAAAATCTAAAATGGAAATATTTTACTCAACTTCCTAATACGGCACGCGCAAGGATGCCCGACGGGTAATTACATTTTATTTAATTAGATATAAAATGTTTTGATTGCTGTTTATCATATACATTATATATACCGTATTAATAGAAAATTGTTCTCCTTATTTGAGCTATTTTAGCCGAAATGAGCCACGGATTTATTGATCGTTTCCAGCGTGCTGCGCAGAAGTTTTTCATCCATAATAAGGGGAGGAGCCAGCCGTATTAGCGTATCAGAATGGAGGGTCCATCCTAAGATGATGCCCTTTTCAAAGCACGCTTCCACCACTTGTTGAGTTAGGTCTCGATCTTGGAGCTCCATACCCAGCATGGCTCCCTGTCCCCGGACTTCCGTAATGGCATTTGCCGTGAGTGTTTCGCGGGTTATCCGTTCTATCTGATGAGCTTTCGTTCCGTAGTTGCCGTCTAACAGTTCCCGAAGAGTGGCGTGGGCGGCGGCTGAAGAAACCGGATGTCCTCCGAATGTAGTAACATGATTCAGCGGGGGATCGTACATGAAGGATTTAAAAATATCCGAAGAGGAGACAAAAGCACCCATGGGCATGCCCCCGGCCATCGCTTTCGCCAGGCACAGAATATCGGGAACGACTCCGTAATGTTGAAATGCAAAAAGAGATCCCGTGCGATAGAAAGCCGTTTGAATTTCATCAAAAATAAGAAGTGCACCGGTCTCATCACATCGGCGCCGCACGGATTTTAACCACTCTTCATCGGCAGGGATAATCCCGCCCTCACCCTGAATGGGTTCCATAATGACTGCCGCAGTATTTTCATCAATGGTATCCAGGTTGGTGTGGGAGTTGAACTCTAAAAAATGAACGTCGGGCAGCAAAGGGAGGTAGGGATTCCGATAAACATCACGTCCGGTAACGCTTAGCGATCCGTGTGTATCCCCGTGATAGCCGTGGTGGAAACCGATTAGCTTGTGGCGGCCGGTATGTTTTTTGGCAAGTTTCAGGGCTCCTTCATTGGCTTCGGTGCCACTGTTGACGAAATAAATGCGATCCAGGCTATCCGGCAGCTGGGAGGTTAGCAGATGGGCATACTCAGACTGCGGTTTCTGGATATATTCTCCATAGACCATCACGTGTAGATGGCGATCAACCTGCTCCTTTACTGCCTGAACGACTTTGGGATGTCGGTGCCCCAGGCTGCTTACCGCTCTACCTGAGATGAAATCAACATATTTACGTCCATCGGTAGTAAAAATATAACATCCTTCGGCGCGTTCTACTTCCAGTCCCATCGGTGCATCGCTGGTTTGAGCTACGTGTTTATAAAAAGCAGATTTTTGATCCACAAGCAGAGAAATGTTTTTAATGATTAATGGTAATGGGTATAATACGGTTTGTAAAAACCTTAATTTGTAAATGTGTTGAGCCACCTAACGATGAAAGATAAACTCAGATATTCGACTTTGAAAAATATATTTATTGGCGTATTGGCCGTCCTTTTTGGTCTTTCCGCAGCTGCATTTGTGTTTAATGAGGATGCTACCCCGCAATCGGAAGACGAGTGGATCACGCTTTTTAACGGGGAAAACCTGGATGGGTGGACTCCAAAGTTTACCGGTCACGATCTGGGCGTCAATTACAATAATACCTTTCGAGTGGAAGATGGACTCCTAACAGTGTCTTATGAAGATTGGGATGAGTTTCAGGGAGAATTCGGACATCTGTTTTACAAAGATTCTTTTTCGAACTATAAAATACGTGCCGAATATCGGTTTATCGGTGAGCAGGTTAAAGGAGGAGAGGGATGGGCTTTCCGTAATAATGGATTGATGCTGCACGGACAGGATCCTGAAACGATGGCAAAAGACCAGGAGTTTCCGGTGTCAATTGAAGTGCAGCTGCTGGGAGGCAATGGCGAAGATCCGCGTACTACTGCGAACCTTTGTACACCGGGAACAAACGTAGTGATAGATGGGGAACTATTTACTCCTCACTGTACCACTTCTGATTCTGAAACCTACCACGGCGATCAGTGGGTAACCGTAGAGGTAGAAGTCCGTGGAAACGAAGTTATCAAGCATTATGTAAACGGCGAGCAGGTCATGGATTATACTGAGCCCCAATATGACGAGGGGGATGGCACGGCCCAGCCGCTGATTGAGGGAGATAACCTGTTGATCGACAGCGGAACCATATCCATACAGGCGGAAAGTCATCCCACGCAATTCCGCAAAATTGAAGTTTTGCCGCTGAATGAATAGGCTGCCATAAATATTTAAAGATATTGTAATCTGAATTTAAGCTATAACGGAGAAGATGAATACATAGATCTTGATGAGTTATATAGCCATTGTCATATCATCTGTTTTATTGATCAGCAGCTGTGGTAGTTCGGAAGAAAGTAAAGAGAACCAACACAGCAGTGCAGCTGATTCCATTGAAAAAACAGCAAATATGTTTGATGCCAAAACCGATACCATTCCAACTCCACAACCGCCCGGACCCGGACTGGCGCCGGGGCAGGCAGAGGTGAAGGGACAGATCCTTGAGATTATAGAGGAGAAAGAAAAGGATAGAAAACGAATTCGGTTACAAATACAAGAAGTTTTGAAATACGGCCGTACTACTACTCCGATAGCAACGGATGATACTCTTACTATTCCTTTAAGTAAGTCAGCCTATAACTTAAAAGTTGGCCAGCAAATTACTATCATACTTCAGCAAAATATTAAGTCTGCAGAAAACACCTCTATATCAGGCTGGTCATTAGTAAAAATCAAGGATTAATTAACTAAAAACGCATGAGTAATACCGTTACCAGACGCATAACTTTTATTTTGGGAGTGGTCTTATTGCTTTTGGCGGGCACACTCTATTATTATTCTGCTTCTGTTCAGCCAGATAAAGAAACACAGCTGGTTGATCAGATTGAGGGGCAGCTGGATAAAATGGATCGGGCCGAGAAGAAAGTAGCTCGTTCCGAATACTTCTTTAGATTAATGCGCGATCCGGCGACCAATGCTATTCCTCCAAATATTCGGAACCGGGAGCTCGATTTCGCGCGCACCCTTCCTAGCATAGAACAGGTTCAAAGCCGTATGAAGGCTAAAGATCCTACGTTCCAGGCGGTGGATTATAGCTGGGAGCAGGCAGGCCCCTTTGATGTGGGCGGACGTACTCGGGCCCTGGCTGTTGATCAGCGGGATCCAAATATAGTATTGGCCGGCGGCGTTTCCGGCGGTATGTGGAAATCTACGGATGGTGGAAATAGCTGGAACCTGATGACGCCGGATCTTGCCAACTTAAGTGTAACCTCGGTCGCCCAGGATCCTAATAATCCGGATACCTGGTACTATACTTCAGGTGAGGTAATTGGTAATTCACCGGGAGCAACCGGAGCGGCTTATTATGGGGAGGGAGTTTATAAATCTACAGATAATGGAGATACGTGGAACCTTTTGCCCCAGGCCAGTTCTAATACTAAAGGATTAGTTGATCCTTTTAATACGGTAAGTCGTGTTGTGGTAAACCCGGTTTCCAGTTCAGTATTTATTGCAAGCACGGGATTTGGTATCTACCGTTCTACGGATGGAGAAACTTTTTCGGGACCTGTACTGGGTGAATCCGGCGAACAGCTTTATACAGATATCACTGTAGCATCAGACGGAACGCTGGCCAGCGCTATTTCCGAGGCTGATTTTGATGATCAGCAGTCAACGGATCCCTCTCACAGCCATGATCCAGGCATATTTATTTCTACAGATAACGGGGATAACTGGACAAATGTAACGCCTGATGCTTTTCCTGATACGTATCGTCGAAGTGTATTAACCTTTGCTCCAAATAATCCCGATGTTTTGTATGTGTTTACACTGAAGGGCTCAGATGATACTGAAAATCAGGGAGTTAGTTTTTTTAAGATAAATTTGGCTACTGGTAATCAGCCGGAAGATCGTGCAGATAATCTTCCGGATTTCCGTGATAACAGTGGAGAGGGATCGGGCTATGTGGAACTGCAGGGTGGTTATAATATGGAGGTGGCTGTTAAGCCAGACGATGAGAATTTTGTATTTGTAGGAGCAACTAATCTTTTCCGGTCGACTGATGGTTTTGCAACTTCACCCCCTGAAGGATACGATGAGGATAATGAAGACCAAAAGGACGAATATTGGATTGGAGGATATAATAAAAACAATGGTTTTGCTTCCTATCCTGGACAGCACCCGGATCAGCACCGGTTTGTTTTCCCGGAACCCGAGACCAATCCCGACTTGATGTGGGCTGGACATGACGGTGGACTAAGCTATACCAGTGATATTTCAGCTTCTTCGGTAAGCTGGGAAGAACGAAATGAAGGGTACGTAACTACACAGTTTTACTCATCTGCTATACCTACATCACCTGATCAGGAAGTACTTGCAGGGGGGACTCAGGATAACGGAACACCGTATTTCCCAATGGCAGGAACCGTTAGTCAGTCTACCCAGGATATTTCTTCCGGTGATGGAGGGTATTCTTTCTTTACAGAAAATTACCTCTATGTTTCTCAACAAAATGGTGCAGTCATTCGCTGGGAAAGAGATTTTAGTGGTTTAGCCTATGTTTATCCTTCTTCGGTAACGGACCAATTATTTATTCATCCGTATGAGGTAGATCCGAATGACGAAAATATAATGTATTACCCGGAAGGGAATCATATTTGGCGCAATACGAGTTTGGATGATATTTCCAATGATAACTCCAGTGATGGAGCAACCGAAGGGTGGGAAGAGCTAACGGATATTTCTGTTGGAGGAGGATATTCTATTTCTGCTATAGAAGTCTCAACAATTCCTGCTAATGTACTTTACTTTGCCGGTTATTCCAGTAGTCAGGAACCCAGTATGTATCGGTTAGATAATGCCCATACTGCTACAGATGGAGCAACGGAGGTATCCTTGCCTAGCAATTCCGAGCTAAATGGAGCGTATATCAAAGACATTGCCGTTAATCCTGGCAATGCAAATGAGGTAATGGCGGTACTTTCTAATTATAACATTACCGGTTTGTATCACAGTACCGACGGGGGACAGAATTGGACAGCGGTTGAAGGGAACCTTACGGGCAGTGACAGCAATCCGGGCCCCTCGCTTCGATCGGCTGCTATTATTCCGGCGGAAGGTGGAACGGTTTACCTATTGGGTACCAGTACGGGGCTATATTCCACACAAAATCTTAGTGGCTCTGATACCGCGTGGGGACAGGAAGCAGAAAATGTTATCGGGCATGTGGTTACAGAGCATGTAGCTGCGCGAATTTCTGATGGGGATGTGGCTGCCGGCACGCACGGACGAGGCATGCTATTCGGGGACTTCAATGGCACGATAGCCGGAGATTTCCCTTCTATCAATCTGGATGTGGCCGAAAAACAGGTTGGGGAGGAACTGGTTATCAATGCGGTTAACTTTGACTTCAGTTCTAAATTGACTGAGAATGAAGTGACTTTGAGGGATATCCACAACGATGAAAGCAAAGAGACCCAGGCTGAAATTATTAGTATATCAGAAGATAATTCATCTCTTACTATTGAAGTTCCACGGGATGCAACTTTGCCTGAGGCTGAAGATCAGGAAGTCCAGCTTAAAGTAACATCCGGAGATACGGAACCTGCTGCTGTAACATTTACTATTCTGCCACCCGGTAATTTTGCCTTGTATCAGAACTATCCCAATCCTTTCCGTGGAACAACGCATATTCCTTTTGATGTATCCAGTGACAGTGAGGTGACGCTTGAGGTTTATTCAATCAATGGTCGGAAGGTCAAGGAGCCCATTTGGCGGGAAAGTTTTAATGCGGGTTCGTATGACCAGCAGATTGATCTGTCGGGATTAGCCAGTGGAATTTATATCTATAGATTGGTCGCCCAGTCAGGAAACCAAACGCAGATGGAATCGATGAAAATGACTTTGATTAAATAAGAAAAATCAAAGGCTGTCAGAGCCTCGATTTTCCGAGCCCTGACAGCGTTTTGTATGGAAGGTGTAGCAAGAAACAACGCTGACAGATCCGCTGGCTGCGGATGCTGTCAGGTTTTTTGGGATATTATAAAAAGTTGAGAGATGGAAAAGTTAAAAGAAAAAAGTTTTTACCATATCTATAACCGAGGCATAAATGCGACAAATATTTTTTTAGAGCAAAGTCATTTTTATTTCTTTTTAAAGCATTATGCATTTTATAACTACTTAGTACTTAAAACATACTCCTATTGTCTGTTGAGAAATCATTTTCATTTTTTAGTAAAGGTAAGGTCGAAACAGGAGCAAAAGTTACTTTTTAACAAATACCAACGCCGATTTAAAACTAACAACAATCGATGGCATCCTCATGGATGTGAATATGAAAACTTCAAAATACAATCTCCTTCCAGACAACTAGCACATCTCTTTAGCAGATATACAAAAAATTTTAATAAGTGGAGTCAGCGAACAGGAAAACTATTTGAACAGCCTTTTAAAAGAAAAGAAGTAACAGATAAAACCTACCTTACTCATCTTGTTTGTTATATTCATAGAAATCCTATCCATCATGGCATATGCAAGGATTTCAAGTCTTATCCATATTCTTCTTTTGGAAAAATACTAAAAGATACTGATTCAGTATTGGAAAAAGATGAGGTACTTAATTGGTTTGGTGGAAAAGAACAATTTAGCCTAGCGCATCAAGAAATGAAACTGAAGATCACATCAAATTTAAAAATTGAATAATTTAACCCAAACCTGTCAGCGTCTCGGCTTTACGAGCCCTGACAGCGTTTTGAATTGGAAACAACGCTGACAGATCCGCTAACTGCGGATGCTGCCAGGTTCTTTTAATTGCGAATATTGGCGTGGCGATGAGATTAGGTCCAGCTCTTGATCAATTCGGTAAACTCCGACTGAATATCTTCGGTCCTGTTATCGGCATACCATTTATGTAGCTTTTCGCCCCATTTTTTGTTGCTGATTTCTGAATCATTTTTCCACTTCATCGCTTTTTCCTGGGCTTCCTCAGGTCGAGGTCCCCAGCTGCCGATTTCGTCCAGTATTTCCGCATCGAGGCAAATGAGCTTTGGAATAGAGCGCCCGCCATTGGTAAGGTATTGATCCATAATATCCAGGTGTTCATCCCGGAGGATTAGCTTGATATCAATCTGATCGTTTTGATCCGCCATTTTCGCAATTACCGGAATGTTTTGTGCCGCATCGCCGCACCAGGCTTCGGTAAGAACCAGCCAGATCCATTTCTGCTCCACCGATTCCAGCGCTTCTTTAAGCTCAGGTTTCAAAACAGTCTGTTTATCAAGGCGGTTCATGCGGTGGACATTCATCTTGGTGTATTGTACCATACCCTCCGAATGATTTGAACCGGTGGTTTTGTTCTCGCTCAGGAGATTATCGATCATGGTTCGATATTCCTCATAACTCATCGCTTGTTCAATAATATCCGGGGTAACTAGCTGTTCTGTCGTCTCACTCATAAGCAATTTATATTCTAATTTTTTGACTTATTTTCGTTTTGAAAGGGGAACAACGGTTTTACTGCAATAACCATTCAACAAAAGGCAGGAAATGTAAAAAATCATGATGTTTAGCCAGCAGTGCCAATACTAAGAAAGAAACAAATGCCAGAGAAGTGCGATATTTTATCTGCATGACACTTTTATATTCATCTGTTACTTTGTTTTGAACTAAAATCTTTTTGAGTTCCCAATGGATCAACAATCCGATAATAATTCCGGCGACTCCGAATATTAGTCCCAGTCTCAGATGGCGTAAGGTGATAGCTAATGAAGTTAATAGTAGGCCCAGCATAAATGTAGATTCAAAAAAACGCATAACGATATGCTTGCCATAGCAGATGGCAAACGTTCGGTATCCACGGTCACGATCCTCTTCCTGCTGGTAAATTTGTGATACGGGATAAAGGCTTAACAAAATAAGGGTAGCGCCGACGCCGGCAATCCAGACAGAAGAATATAGGGGGCCAAAACCTGCAGCATAGTATCCCATCAGTACGGAATTAAAGCCGGTACTGATTCCAATAGCAAAAAGGCTTTTATGCGGATGCCCTTTCCAACGGGTCCAGGGAGAGGAATAGAGCCAAAAGAGCAGCATGCTTAAGACGTAAATTCCGACAAAAGAGGTCCCCATCGGTAACGCAACCAATAGTCCGATCATCTGGATCAGTAAAGAAATAAACCACATCCACTGTACCATTTTAGGAGGCTTGGATAAGCCGCCAATCGGCCCTTTATCCCGATCCCAGAACGAGTTATAGGCTGTGGCCCCGCCAAATAAAAGCACGTGTATATTAAAAAACTGGGCCAGGAACCATCCGGTATTAAAACTTTCACTTAAAAGAGCACCCAATAAAAAGGGTCCTGATAAAATAAACAGTTGATAATGGAGCCGCAGGTGTAACAGAAAGTGCCAAATCTGAGTCCTGCGGCTGGTTTTATCTCCTTTTGATACAGGCATCCACGACTGTTATTTGAGATTTAAATACATCATACCATTTTTGGATTTATCAATCCACTGAAAGATTGCTATCTTTAAAAACTATGATCGCTACTAAAAAAGATTATGTTCCAGCTTATATTCAGTATCGACTTACACCGGAAGAATGGAAGAAAAAACGGTCGGAGCACCGGCAATCGGTTGCCCGCATAATTGATGATTATCTGGAAAAGCGCAGTCGACAGGAGAAAGATCCGGTAATGGATTTTCTGTTTGAATATTATGCTTTTCGTCCGTCACATTTGCGAAGATGGTCCCCGGGTGTAGGTACGCTTTTGATAAATGCGGGGCAGGTGGATTGGTCTTTTAATGAGATGGCTTCTCCTAAGGAAGATTGCTTTTTGGATATTACTCATTTTCCGCATGATCGCATTTCTTCACTAGAATGGATTCTTGATGTTTTAAAAAAATCTGCGGATAGGAGACCATCCTTCGGTTGTTTTGGAATGCATGAGTGGGCCATGGTTTATAAAGCTCAGCATATCCGGCATGACTATCTCTCTTTGAGGATGGAGATGGAGGAGTTGGCAGAATTTGTAGAGTCACGTCCACTGGTATGTACTCATTTTGATGCCTTTCGTTTTTTTACCGAGGATGCCAAACCACAAAATAAGTTTGAACTTAATCGGGACAAGTTCCCGGAGATGGAACAGCCAGGATGTCTGCATACCAACATGGATTTGTATAAGTGGGCCTTTAAAATGTACCCGTGGATTTCAGGAGATACCCTTCGAAAGGCTTTTAAACTAGCTGTAGAAACACGAGTCATAGATATGAAAGCGAGCCCCTATGACTTGCGTCACCAGGGACTTGAACCCATCAAGATTGAAACTGAAGAGGGACGGGCACAGTATGTAAAAGAACAAAAGAAAATTTTTGAGAAGGCAAAGCCGATTCGAGAGACGCTCGTTAAAGAGTACGAACTGCTACTA
>JBEPXF010000109.1:0-9668 GCA_041642075.1 Fodinibius sp. | reverse complement strand
TCCATATAAGGATAAGTCCAATCTTTGGCTGGTACGGTTGTTTCTTTTATAGATCGAACCGATATCCAGCGCATTAGGTTGGCGGCACTACCGGCTTTATCATTGGTTCCGGATTTTCGGGCGCCCCCAAAGGGTTGCTGGTTGACAATAGCTGCGGTCGGTTTATCATTAATATAAAAGTTGCCGGCGGCCTGGCGGAGATAATCGGCCATCTTCTTAAGCGCATAGCGCTCTTGTGCAAATATGGCGCCAGTTAATGCATAGGGAGAGGTATTATCACAGAGTTCCAGAGTGTCCTCGAATTTGTCATTTTCATAGACATAAACGGTAAGTACCGGACCGAAAATTTCTTCCTTCATAGTCTTGAATTTTGGATCATGAGCCAGCACTAACGTTGGTTCTATAAAGTATCCTTCGGAATCATCATAATTACCACCGTAGAAAATCTCACCATCATCAGACCCTTTTACATAATCGATATACGAGGTGATATTGTCGAAGGCATTTTGGTCGATTACGGCTCCCATAAAATTGGTGAAGTCTTCTACATCACCATATTTTACATCCTTGACTTCATCGAGGAACTTATCACGGAATTCATCCCAGATTGATTCCGGAATATACATGCGGGAAGCCGCTGAGCATTTTTGTCCCTGGTATTCATAAGCGGCCCGAATAGCAGCAATAACAACGGCATCAACATCTGCCGATTCATGAGCAAAGATGAAATCTTTACCGCCTGTTTCACCAACAATGCGTGGATACGTATTATATTTTTCGATATTCTCAGCTATACTTTTCCAAAGATATTGGAAAGTATTGGTAGATCCGGTGAAATGTAATCCCGAGAGATGTTCACTTTCCAGAACCGGATCACCTACATCAGCACCACTTCCCGGCAGAAAGTTAATTACACCATCAGGCATTCCTGCTTCTTTCAACACCTTCATAATAAAATAGCTGGAATAAATAGATGAAGTTGCGGGTTTCCAGAGGACTACGTTTCCGCAGAGAGCAGGAGCCAGCGGCAAATTGCCGGCAATGGCCGTAAAGTTAAAAGGGGTAATTGCAAACACAAAGCCTTCGAGAGGACGGTATTCCATTCGGTTCCACATGCCATCGGGAGAGTAAGGCTGCTTTTCATAAATTTCCTGCAGGTAATAGGCATTAAATCGCAGGAAGTCAGCAAATTCTCCTACCGCCTCAATTTCGGACTGATGCGGGGTCTTGGACTGTCCCAACATGGTAGAGGCGTTCATGGTGTATCGGTAGGGACCGGTAACAAGATCAGCAGCTTTTAAATAGATGGAGGCGCGTTCTTCCCACGGCATGTCAGCCCATTCTTTGCGTGCCGCCAAGGCAGTGTCTATAGCCATGTCTACTTCTTTCTGACCACAAAGATGAACGGTACCTAACTTGTGACTGTGGTTGTGGGGCATTACCACATTTTCCTGTCGGTCGGTTTTTATTTCCTTACCACCAATGATGGCCGGTATTTCTATTTCCTGGTTCTTTAGTCGATTGATTTCTTCGCGTAACTCTTCGCGTTCGGGGGTACCTGGAGCATACGAGTTATAGGACTCGTTCTCGGGTTCCCGAATTTCAAAAAATGCATTAGCCATAATTCTTTATTGCTTTATTTTTGGATTTTCTTGACTGAGAAATACTTGTTTTTCCAAATTGTAAGGTATAAAAAAATTTATAGAATTAATGGGATAGCCATTCATCAGCTTGAAAGTGATTCAAGAAATACTTCTGCTTTTTCAGCAGTGTCGAATCCGGATTGAATACAATCAGGTACGGAAACACCGCCCCAGAAATTACCCTCCAGAAAAAGTCCTTCATATTGTTTTTCGGTCTTTTCGATCTGCTTTAAATAACGGTCATAACCCACCTCATACTGCGGAATAGTTTGTTTCCAGTAGCGATGATGAGTGAAAACCGGATCGCCTGAAATATTTAATAATTCGCCTATCTCATCCAGAATAATAGATTGAAGCTCCTCTTTAGGTTTGGAAGCTATCTGGGGATTGCGTGCCCCTCCAATAAAACAAGTCAACAGCTCATGATCCTTGGGTGCCCGATTGGGAAAGAGTGTAGATGAAAAGAGTACGCCTAATGTGCGGTACCCTTCCACTTCGGGAATGAGCATTCCAAAGCCGTCCAATGAGTGTTTGATTTGGCTGGATTTGAATCCCAGTGCGACTACGCTTAATGGCGCATAAGGAAGATTATTCAGTTCGTCTGGAATAGATATTTTGAAGATCGAAGAAAGGCTGTGGGCGGGGAGTGTTGAAATAATAGCATTATGAGTATTCTTGAATGGCATTCCTTTAGTATTGCCACCTACCTCCCAGCCGGTTTTCTTTTTATCGATAGAGGTTATTTCTGTGTCGGTATCAATAGTTCCGGAAAGAGCTCCGGCTATAGTTTTTGGGAGCGTTTGGTTCCCTTCTTTGAAAGAGATTAACGATCGTTTTACTGTTGAGTTCTTTCGGTCGCGCTTGATAACCCCTTTGAGGAGGCTGCCATGCTTCTGCTCCATTTCCCATAGCGGGGTAAAGGTGTGCTTAACGGACAATTTTTTTGGATCTCCTGCATAAATGCCAGATACAAAAGGATTAACGGCATAATCCAGTGGCTCGATACCAAGTCTCCGGCCAATAAAGGAGGCGATCGACTCGTCCGGTTGCTCTTTTTTCGACACAAAGGGTTCTTTAAGAAGCCGGAACTTAGCGTTTAAGGAGAGTAGATTAGTTTTTAGAAAATCAGTAATTGATAAAGGGAGAGGAGTTGGGCGATTATTTTTAACGACATAACGTTTTTTAGCAATATTATTGGCTTCTACTATCTCATCATTGAGGCCTAAATTGTCAAAGAACTCCCATAATTCGGGCGATTTAATCAGTAATGTATTGGGTCCTTCCTCAACTAACCAGTCATTATTGGAAACTGACTTGATAGCTCCTCCTACTTCGGCTTCTTTTTCATAAACTGTTACATTAATATTTTTTTGTGACAAAGCATAGGCAGTGCTAAGTCCCGATATGCCAGCTCCCAAAATGCCAACCGTTGATTTTTTTTTAGTCATTGTGTGAGAAAATCTATACTTTTGGCATCTTAATTAGAACTAATCTAAATTAACGCATGCCTGTTTTGTCAGCCAGATTCAGGTTAAGTCTTAATTATAGGCATAACATATAAATGAACAGTGAAGAACAGAAAATGAATATGATGAATTTTTTTTCAAAAACAATATTGGTGTTACTATCTGTTGTCATGTTAACTGCTTGCGGTGAAACCACTGATAGTGAGGAACTAGTGGTATATTCGGGACGGAGCCAAGCTTTAGTGGATCCTCTAGTGGATGATTTTAAAGAACAGACAGGTATTGATATAAAAGTTCGCTACGGAAATGATGCAGAATTGCTCGCGGTAATGAGCGAAGAGGGAGATCAAAGCCCCGCCGATGTGTATTGGGCTAATACTACCGGTGCACTGGCGAATGCATCCCAACAGGAAATGTTGACGACCTTGCCAGATTCGCTGACCTCAAAGCCAGCAGCATATAGGTCCACTTCTGGCAAATGGATTCCCGTGACTGTGCGATTTCGAGTACTGGCCTATAATCCTGAGAATGTAGATCCATCAGAACTTCCTGAATCGGTACTTGAATTACCAGAAATGGAGGAATTCCAGGGACGCGTTGGATGGACTCCCACATACTCCAGCTTTTATGATTTTATTACGGCATTACGCCTTACAGAAAGTGATGAAATTGCTAAGGACTGGCTCAATAATATGCAATCGTTGGATCCCAAAGCTTACAGCTCAAATACTCCGATGGTCCAAGCGATTTTGGCGGGAGAAATTGATATGGGGCTTACAAACCACTATTACGTAATCCAGACAAAACACGGTGGCAAAGAAGGCTATTTTGAGGATCACGAGCATTATGGTGAAGATGAACCCAATCCAGATGCCAGCATTGAAACATACTACTTTGCTAAGGGTGATATTGGTAATTTAGCACTGGTAACAGGAGCATCACAACTTCAGACAGCAAATAGCCCGGAGTTGGCGCAAAGGTTTTTGAGTTTTTTGTTGTCTAAACAAGCGCAAGAATATGCAGCCGAATCGGTTAATGAATATCCGGTTATGGATAATGCAACACTCCCCGATTACATGTTGGAAGCAGAAGAAGCCCTTCAGTTGAGTCCTGATTATGACTTTGAACAGTTACAGCAGCTCGAAGGTACACTGAATCTTCTTCGTGAGGTTGGAATCATCTAAGATCCTCAGGAGTTGATTAGATATTTAATATGTGCAGCCCTGCTGTTATTATCGGCAGGGCTTTTTATTTAAATAAGTAAAAAACTTAAAGACGAGGATTAACTACATTGTTATAAATAGAACCAAAGCTGAATTCAAGTCCAAAGCGCACTTCGTAGGAATAAGAAGTCAGCCGTTGACGAAGATTAAGCAGCTGCTCTTCGTCGGTAATGTCTCCTGCAGGTATAGAAAGCTGGTTATTGATCCAGGCATATTCGCCAGAGACATAAAATGAGAGCCCGCGAAAGATTCGAAAGTCAAGCTGGACTTCTGTATCAAGCCGATTTTTGTTAAAATCATGAAGAAAAGCTGAGGCATTTATATTTGCTTCAAATTCTCCCCAAGGCTGGGTAAATTCAACATCAGAACTTAGCTGTTGTCGCATTAGCCGTTCAGAGTTTTTGCCATAAATTGTGATATCGTTGTAATCATAATATCCACCAGTTAAGCGGTACATAAATGTAATTTGTCGTTCTGTGAATTCACGGTAGGGAAAAACACTGTACTCCACAGCGGGACTTCCTTCGAAACGCAGGGCATAATTGTCTCGGGTAGAATGACTTGCTTCTGTGGAAATACCCGCTGACCAATGATCGCTCAGACTTTTAACTAATAACAGATCAGCACCGCGACTTTCCCTTATAAAAGTCCTTGATTCATTGTCGTCTTCAAACGTTTGGCGCTCGTAATACTGGTCTACATCAAATTCGAATTTCCATTCCGGAGTTATTCGCTCAGCACTTACACGTCCCCTAAGAGAAAACTCTTTCTCAGATTCTTCCCCTTCAATATCAGTGTCAGCTCTGATATCAAATACCCAGTAATTCCAATTATCAGTTTCTGCGTCTGACTGGGAACTTCCTTCTGTATCATCATAATTAATATTCAGATCATCAGCTATAGGTCGATCAATCAGGTAGAAAAAAAGGCCTCTTCTAATATATTGGTTTAGCCCCATTCTTTCCTCGTCCTGGGTATCTGATTCTGCAGCAAAATAAGTAAGGGTTCGATCTATACCCTTAAATTCATTTCCACCAATAAATTTGAGAGTGTATTCCTCTCCGCCACTGCTAGTCCGCTGGTTCGTTATCAAAAGATGAACATCAGCATCTTCTTGATTTCGTACGTAATTGACAAAGTTAATTTCGTCTCGAACGTAACCTTCATCGCAAGCCCGACGACAGTCCAGATAAACACCAATTGTTTTTGTAGAATCTTGTGCAGGTAACGTTTCCGGCGTAATGAAGAGGAGTAGCGCAAAAAGTGGATACAGATATGTTTTATGCATTATTTTTTAATACTATCAGAGATATCATAATCTCTATTTCGGGATTTCAATTTTTATTTTTCAGCTAACGAATACAAGTATAGAGGAAAGGCTTATAAATAATTTTGTAGTAAGTTATAAGGAAAACTACTACAAGAAACCTTTATCCCATGTAGACTGTACCTGCTTAGTATAAAATTGCAATATGTACTAAACCTGAGTGAAATCTGTATTAATACTGAAGATTTGGATTGGTAAAAGTCAGTTATCTTCCTTACATATATTTTTAAAATGTGGGGTCTTTTAAATTTGGATTCCCAGAGCAATATAAAAATTGCGAACTTTGGCAGGAATGATGCCCGGTCCGGGATAGCCGGTAGCGCGGCGCGTAAAATATTTTTCATTCGTAAGATTGTTTACTCCCGCTTCCAGGTTAAAGCGATTGAACTGGTATTTAGCCGATAAATCCATCACTTGGTAAGCAGGTATTATGCCCTCAATGGCCGTTGGAGTGCGTCGGGCATTGGAGGCATCCGAAAGGTGTTCTGCCACGTAGGTATATTGATAAGAAGCCTCAAAGCCAGCCTTAGAAAAGGTGAGTCCCGTTTTAAGATTAAAGGGAGGAACGAGTTCTACCTCGTTACCTTCAATGCCATTTTCATCAGAATTTGTATATGTAGCATCGATAACCGCTAGATTGGTAAACAGGGAGAGCTGAGCATCCCGGGAAGAGTCAAAGAGTGAAAGTAAATCTACTTCCGCAAACGACTCGATACCATAAATTTTGGCATCGGCGATATTGGTGCGATAACGGAACGTACGGTCAACGAGGCCATTAAATTTGGGATTAGGTTCAGTGCGTAATACGGTGCCAATGCGATCCTCATATGAAAGGTGGAAACCGGTAATGTCATAGCTAAAGAGATCATCAATTTGACCCCGGATACCCAAATCCATATTAAATCCCCGTTCGTCTTGTATGTTTGGGTCTACTTCAAGGTTGCCGACATCTACTCGGATATCATTGAAATTTATAGCTCGATAATTTTGCGAGTAGTTGGCGTAAAGTTCAAGCTGTTCACTGGGACGATAACTTGAGCCCACACCAAAAAACAGGAAAGAACGCTCTCGGCTTCGCTCTTCTTCTATGTGTTCATCCACAAGAATATTGCCTGCTAAGTCTCTAACAATATTTCTGTAATAGCCTTCGGCCTCGGTATTGATATATTCGAAACGTATCCCGGGAGTAATACTGAATTTTGGACTGATATTGAAAATATTTTCTACAAAGACCGAACGGTTTCGGCCGGGCAGATCAAAGTTCGATCCGCTCAGGTTATCCTGATTTAAGTATTGGAATTCCGGATTGCTCCCATCAGGACCCTTTCCTTGCCGGCGGCGAGTTAACCCGTTGTAAAAGCGGGTGCCGGCTAAAAAAACGGATAGATCGTTAACTAGGGGATAGCGATGAATAAATCGCGTTTCGTTACCCCAATTTTGGAAATCGTCTTTTAACAGGTCGCGCTCACCTCCTTGATCGAGCCGGTCAATTCGTTGAAGATTGCCAAGAGCATCGCGTCCAGCGCGTAATCCAAAAAAGCGGGTGTTGAGCTTGGTTTTACTGTTAAAGCTATAATCTGCTTTGAGAGCAAATAGGTTCCAGTTGACTTTAAACCAGTTTCGCTCTCGATTTGACTGGCTGGGATCATTGCGGAATTGAGCGTCGGTCAGTCCGCCAGGTTGATGCGCCAAGTAATACATGTAAGTATATTCGGGAGTGAGTGTTAGCTTGGGCGTAATATCAATATCAAAGGAAAGGTAAGCGGTATGCTGATCGAGCTCGGAATTGGGGCGCCACCCATTACTGGTTTTATACTGGTAAAATCCGTAATAATTTATGTCATCCGTAGAGCCGCCTATGCTGTTGAAAGAGTTGAAAAGTCCGAATGAACCGTATGACTGCGTGCTTTCAAGTTGAAAAGGGGTATTATCCGGGCCATCCTTAAATTCAAAATTGAGCATGCCTCCAAACTGAGTGCCGTATTGCAGGGAAGCTGCTCCGCGTATGATTTCAATCCGTTGAAGCGCCTGTACTGGAGGCGTGTAATAGCTTTCGGGATAACCAAGCGCATCGGCAGCAATATCATAACCATTTTGGCGGGTATTAAAATTGGAGTTTCGCTTCGGACTCAGTCCCCGTCCGCCGACACTAGTTTGGATTCCGGCATCATCGCTTTGCCAGATATTAAGACCCGGTACTTTGGAATAAACCTGCCGGCTGTTATTGCTTGCCTTGTTCAGGGTCATATCATCAATTACAAGTACTTCATTCTTTTTGCTTTCATTGATGGTAACTCCTTCTACCGATTGAAGCCGGGTAATGCCACTTGTGGATTCATTCTTTCCTCCTACAATGACTTCTTTGAGAATATTTCCCAGCATTTTAAGCTGGAAGTCTTGGGTTGTATCAAAGTTTTTAATAGCAACTTCCCTGGTCCGGGTCTGTTTCCCAGGGTAATAGACGATGACTTGATATTGACCGGCTGCCAGACCCTCAATTTCATAATAACCATTTTTAGTGGTCGTGGTTTTAGAGCGATATTGAACCGGCAAGGTATGATCGTTGTTATCCCGTTTGTTATCTGCGAGATAAATCTCTGCGTTAGTTACCGGATTTCCACTGTTATCTGTCACTGTACCGGACAGGGTATAGTTTTGAGCCAAGACACTGCTGGTACAGAAACATATGAGCAGAGAGGCTAATAAAGAAAAAAATGTGCTATACTTCATTATTGCAGACTTCTGAACCAATTTTGTTGATTTTCGTTAAAGGGAAGGATCCAGTCTTTATGGGCAAATCCGCGTTCCTGTTCGGTTAGGTCTACCTCAGAATCAATCATCGGTTGACTGCGTCGACCATTGAGCGTCACGTAGCTATCGGCAGTAATTTTAACATCATTAGTGCCCTGTTTCTGATATTCGTCCTCTAGGTAATGGGTGAATTGCAGAATCATATCGGGTTGAGTAGACATCATTTTTTCCTGATTGGGCGTCAGGTAGTTATAATTTTGTACCTGCCATTGACGGTCGGTAGCAGGATCGGTAACGTGAAAAGTAATGTGTCCCGCTTTTTCCATTAGCATAACGCGCCATGAGAAACGATATCCCTGCTCCGTCCAGAACAGATTGCCGGGATAGAGGATAAATCGAAGCGGCAGTAAAATCTGTAATGCAAAGTGAACAATCAGGATGCCCGAAATAATCCCCGAACTGCTTTTACTAAGCTGAAATACTTTACCTTTTTGGACTGATTTAGAATTAGGAATAGAAAAGGGTAGGAAGGTCTTTAAACCGGAAATGGTATCAATAATTTTTTTGTGGAAGTCCGCGGAGAAGAAAATGAGCGTGCATAAAATCATGATAAAGGGAAACATCCCAATCTGGAACAGGAAATAGGTCATCATATGGAAGATGATGACCGTTATGTAAGCGAAAATCCGTGTAGGCTTCCAGAGCAGAAAGAAGGTAATCGTTAGGTCATAAACCGCTCCGGCCCAGCTAAAAATGTAGGCGGTGGAAGTATATTCCAGCAGCGGACCGATAATCGGGAGATCGGCATTAGCAGGCAGCCAGATCCGCATGGGCATGGCGTTAACCAGCCAGTCTGGATTGAGTTTGGCCGCCCCGGCAAAGAAATAGACGAGCCCGAGCTGTAGTTTGAATATATTGACCGTCCAGGCCGGCACATATTCCCTGCGAAGGGTGGGCTTGCGAAGCACATCCAGCGAGAAACTGCGGTTCGCCGGAACCCACATCAGCAAAAAGCTGATGATACTTACAAAATAATAGTGGTTGAGATAGTTGGTTTTGTCGATTAGCTCGACGTAGGTAAAGCTCAGGAAAAAGAGGATGATTCCAATCCGGTAGTAGTAGCCCAGCATGACCGACAGAGCTGCGAGTCCCATCACGAAAAAAAGCAGATACATACCGGTTTCACCTATCGGGACTACCCAGTCGAAGCCGAAGTAGGTAAAGAAATAGTCCGGTTCTATATATAGCTCGTAGATCC
>JBEPXF010000108.1:0-9685 GCA_041642075.1 Fodinibius sp. | reverse complement strand
GAAATAATTTCCTTCTGTCATATTTGCAATTTCAGTGAGCATTTCCTCATCAATATTCACTTCCACATTTTGATAGCGGTTGCCAAATATAGGATCCTGTACAGGATAGGGAGCCGTTCCCCGGGTTCCGGCTCCAATAGTATAAATTTTTATGTTGTGAGATAGAGCTAGTTCTGCTGCAGTTACCGGATCTATTTCCCCGGAATTGTTTTGTCCGTCCGTTAATAGAATAATAACCTTACTTTCGGCCCGGCTTTCTTTTAGACGGTTTACAGCCGTAGCAATGCCCATCCCTATTGCCGTTCCATCTTCTACTACCCCCATTTCGACCTCACCGAGTAGTCGATTCAATAATTCATAATCCAGAGTAGGAGGGACCGCTGTAAAGCTTTGACGGGCAAAAAGTACTAACCCTACACGATCGGAAACACGTTGGTCAATGAAATCACTTGCAACATTCTTGGCCGCTTCCAGCCGATTTGGTTTCAGGTCTTCCGCTTTCATTGAAGTAGATATATCAAGAGTAAGTACAATATCTATCCCTTCGGCATTACGCTCGACCGTAGTATTTTGGTACTGGGGACGTGCCAAAGCACAGACGATCAGAGCAAAAGCAATACACTGAAGTAACGGAGTAAGATAGATGCCATAGTTTCTCCAGCTTCCGGATAGATCACTGAGGTTAGAAATGTTTGAGAAAGTAAGAGTAGGATTCCGTTTACCTATATATTTCCAAAGCTGATAACCAATAATAGGTATAAGCAACAACAGCAACCACAGCCACTGTGGATTAGCCCAACTCATGTTTCTACCTCTTGCTGATTTTGTTGTTCTTCATATTCT
Source organism: Fodinibius sp. (assembly GCA_041642075.1). Lineage (GTDB taxonomy): Bacteria > Bacteroidota > Rhodothermia > Balneolales > Balneolaceae > Fodinibius. Next base: position 8,842 of record JBEPXF010000108.1, on the reverse strand, counting down.
TCTCTTTCAGTCTCTACTCGTGATTGATGCTCACGCCGTAAATGTTCAACCCGGGGGGCGTCAATTTCTTTGGCTCGCTCCAGAAAGTTATATCCTTTTTTCAAGGCGCGGTCTGCTTGTTCTTCGGTAGGAGTAAAATTAGCAAATTTTACCATATCGGCCTCCTGCAATACAGCCCGGGTGTCATCAATCAGAGTATAGTCAATAGATCGGGATCGTAGTTTCTGAAGTATTTCACTACTGGTTAACTCCAGAGCTGGAATTTGATGCAATTCTTCAAAATAACGGCGTATAGCATCTCCTAGTTCCGTATAGAACATCTGAAAGTCTTTGGTAGTGGATAAATCCTTTTGTCCCAGCCTATTTATATCTTTTTGCAACACTTTGAGGGGATTGATAAAAGGCTTCGGTTTAAATGGCTGAGGTTTAACTGTTGTTTTTTCTTTCTCCTTTTTGCTTAAGTAGTGATATAGGAGATATCCTGCTACAATAAATAAAAGAAAGCCCAGAATATATGGCCACCAGGCCGCAGCAAAATCATAAATAGGTTTAAGAGGGCGAAATGAATCATCTTCTTCCGCTAGAACACTTGTGAAATTTACAGATACAGGATTTGTATAGACTGTGGTTGTATCTTCCTCGTTAATTAGAAGGACTGGAAGAGGGGGGAGAACCGTATCAGAGGTTGCAAAAAATTGAAGATTGTAGGAGATGCTGTCTTTAAAAGAAGATACTTGGAATCGGGACTGGGAACGGATTTCGAAGTTTGATGAAAAACTTCCGCTGTCGGGGAAAGCAATTCGATCATAATCCTGATCATAATTTACGGTAATAGAAAAGTTGAATCTATCTCCAACCGTTAAAGAATCAGCACTCGTGTATTCTTTAACGGTTTGACCATTGCTACTTAGGGCAATACCTGTAAAAAGCCAAATTAATAAAATACTTTTAAATAGTTTTCCGTAACCCACCGAATTGATATGCGTTAATTGGTACTAAAAACAGAGATAATAACCTCTTAATTCAATTATTTATTGCATCGCCGCTCAAAATAGAAAAAATCTTTCCATTCGGAAAAACTTATTGTGATTTTGGTTCGTTAAAAAGTCATTTTTTGTGTGCATAAAATTAATAAAAATGGTATGTTTAAATGCTTAAAAATTAAAAAATCGTAATACAATATTTTATGCTAAGGGTATTTTCTTTAGGGTTCCTCATTGCATCTATTCTATTTTCTTGTACAAAAGAACGGAAGGAAGCTAAACCGGTAGAAGCTTCTTCAGTAATCCAGCCAGCTGATACCGTTACAACTTCAGAAGTTGATAAGTTTGGTTTGCCAACTGCCAGTGTCGACATAGAAGAGTATATGATAGAACGAAATGAAAGTCTATATGTCATTCTTGACAAGCTTGATTTTAATCCCCAGGAAATATATTCGATCAGTGAAAAGGCAGAAAAAATAATTGACTTCAAAAAAATGCGTCCCGGACAGCGATATCGCACTTATTTTAAAGAAGATAGTACTGCATCACTTTCACATATGGTCTGGCAGCCTAATTCGATGGAGTATGTGGTTTTTGACTGGAAGCAAGACTCCCTGAAAATTTATAAAGCTGCCCGCCCCCTTTATACGAAAACGGAAGTAACTTCCGGTGTCATTAATAATTCTTTATATCAAACCATTAGTCACGCAGGCGGTAGCCAAATGTTGGCTCACAAATTGTCTCAGGTTTTTGCCTGGCAAATTGATTTTTTTGGTATTAGAAAAGGAGATAGCTTTAAAACTCTTTATGAGAAAAAATATGTAGATGATGAATTTTATGATACAGGTGAGGTTTTAGCCGCAGAAATAGAGCATAGGGGTGAGCTATTCCGCGCATACTACTTTTCTAAAGATGGAGTAGAAGGTTATTATACAGAAGAAGGAGAAAGTGTACAAAAAGCCCTGTTGAAAGCTCCCTTTGAATATGATCATCGTATAAGTTCACCTTTCTCAAAAAACAGAATGCATCCAACTTTAAATACACGTCGTCCCCACAATGGAGTTGATTATGCAGCACCAAGAGGTACTCCGGTACTTTCAACCGGAGATGGGACAGTAACAAGAGCTGGATACTATGGTGCGAGTGGTAATATGATTCGGGTTAAGCATAACAAAACATTTGAAACCTCATATTTACATCTAAATAGATTTGCTAAAGGAATACGTGCCGGTGCAAGAGTAGAACAGGGGCAAGTTATTGGCTATGTGGGAACTACTGGCCGATCAACCGGACCGCATTTGCATTATGAAGTTAAAAGAAATAACCGTGTTATTAATCCATTAACGATGGATTTACCTTCCTCAGAATCTATCCCAGATAGTTTGATGGATGACTTTAAGATAGTTCGTAACGCCTTCGATCGTCAGTTAAATCAAGAGGAGCAACAGGATACGGCTGAAGAAAAGCCGGTTATTACCCTGAATGATACCTTTATTAGTAACGATGCATTCGACGTCGGAAGAACGCGATAAGAGGGCGGATATAGGAAGCGTTCGTTTCAACTTCGATCATGTCGATCTTTCTACGCAAGGATTGGTTACGTAATTTCTCTTTTTGCTGCCGGCGTTTCCTGCGATATTCATTACGTACTTTTTCACTAGAGGTATCTACTAAAATTTCTTCTCCTGTTTCAGCATCTTTTAAAGGGATAAGTCCAAGATTAGGAAGCTCATCCTCCAGCTTATCATTTATAAATATATTTACAAGATCGTGTTTACGATTTGTAATTTTAAGCTGGCGATCATACTGACTATCCTGAAAGTCACTGGCTAAAATAATAATAGCACGCCGGTTTAACAGGCGATTAATGTAAGAGAGGGCCTCACTTATGTCTGTTCCTTTTCCATCTGGTTCCGTTGTAAGGAGTTCCCGGATAAGGCGAAGTACATGTAATCGTCCCTTTTTAGGAGGAATTACTTTTTCGATTTCGTCTGTAAAAAGCACTAATCCTACTTTATCACCATTTTTGATAGCGCTGAATGCAAGAACTGCGCATATCTCTATAGCAAGTTCCATTTTACTCTGACCCTGGCTCCCAAAAACTCCACTTGGTGATATATCAACGCATAGCATGAGGGTCTGTTCCCGTTCCTCTTCAAATTTTTTAATAAAAGGATCACCTGCTCGGGCTGTTACATTCCAGTCAATCTGGCGAATATCATCTCCGTATATATATTCGCGAACTTCGGAAAATTCCATACCTCTTCCTTTAAAGGCCGATTGATATTCACCTCCGAAAATACTGTTAACCATTCCTTTCGTCCGTATTTCAATTTTACGGATCTTTTGAAGTATTTCTTTAGAAATCATATCGAAGTAAGTTGTTTTATTTGAAGATCAAAGGATACAAGAAATCGGTCGTTTTTAAAAGACTAACCTATAGTGAAAAACGGGTAATGGTAATAATATCGTAATACATGCGTAACCTTAAGTTTAATATAAAATGTTCTTTTTAAGCAAAACTAATAGTTTTGGAAAATAAATAGTTAAATGATTATTGGCAGTAAATTTAGTAGGAAATATCATCAGCTGTTGATAAAAATAGGAGAGTTTTCAAAGGGAGAAATAAATAAGGAAATATCCGTAGAGAATTTAAATTTAAATTTGAATATGGATAGAACAGAGATAAAAAATGCATTAGAATATCTGGAAGAATTGGGATATATCCGTATTAAAACCATAGGAGGTCCTTTATTATATGGTCATGTCACAATAACAGAGACAGGGCTTAAAAAATATCACAGCTTGTAACTACATAGTATCATCATTAGGTTTATATTTTAGTGAGCAGTACTAAAATTTTTCCAAAATAATACCTACCTTTATCACAAAATTTTCGGCTCATTAAGATAGCCGTTTGGAAATCAGCCACTTCCTGATATCTATAATTATTGGGAAGTAAACTCATCAAAATGAAATTCTAAATTTAATATTCACATCCATGATTATAGGTGTACCCAAAGAAATAAAGACCCATGAAAATCGCGTTTCACTACTACCCGGCGGGGTATTGAAGTTAGCTAAACACGGACACGAAGTTTTAGTCGAGCAGGGAGCCGGAGAAGGCAGTGGATTCTTTGACAAACAGTATGAAGACTCGGGTGCAACGATTATAGAAGATGTTGATGAGTTATGGGAGAAATCGGATATGATTATGAAGGTCAAGGAACCCATAGAAGTAGAATACCCAAGAATGAGGGAGGGGCAAATTATTTTTACCTATTTCCATTTTGCTGCCAGTGAAGCTCTGACAAAGGCTGTAGCCAAATCCAAAAGTATTGCTATTGCTTATGAAACCGTTGAAGAAGAGGATGGTACGCTTCCGTTGTTGGTCCCCATGAGCGAAGTGGCCGGACGAATGGCCTCCCAGGAAGGTGCCAAATTTTTGGAAAAGCCTGAAGGAGGAAGAGGTATTTTACTCGGAGGTATCCCCGGAGTTAAACCGGCTAATGTTATGGTGCTTGGCGGTGGAATTGTTGGCGTTAATGCGGCAAAAATTGCTGCGGGAATGGGGGCCAATGTAACGATCATGGATATTAGTATGCCCCGGTTACGTTATTTGGATGATGTTATGTCTAAGAATGTGGATACCATGTTTTCAACCGAAGCTAACATCAGAAGTATGCTACCGGATGTGGATATGATTATTGGGGCTGTTCTCAAACCCGGTGCAAAAGCTCCCCATCTTATTACTAAAGATATGTTGTCTAAGATGCAAAAAGGCACGGTAATGGTAGATGTTGCAATAGACCAGGGGGGATGTTTTGAAACGTCCAAGCCAACGACACATGATAATCCCGTGTATAAGGTAGATGATGTAGTTCATTACTGTGTTGCCAACATGCCAGGTGCCGTTCCCTATACTTCTACATTGGGATTAACAAATGTAACCCTTCCATATGCCGTATCCCTTGCGAATAAGGGTTGGAAACAGGCTTTACGAGATGAAGAAGAGCTTAAAAAAGGACTTAATATTGTTGATAATAAAATTGTGTACAAACCGGTTGCGGAAGCCTTTGATATGGAATATACTGCAATTGAAGAGGTGTTGTAATGAAATGAGACTGGGAGCCTAAATATTTACCAAAGTATTTAGGCTCGTCTTTTAGTCAGAATATTATACCTTAATAAATACTCTCAGAACCAAAATTATGGGTACAAAATAAATTGTTAACTGAGCGGTTATAATATATTGATAACCATAATGATAGGTTGTCTGCAATTTGGTTGACAACTTGTTGATAAGTATTTTTGTTTACCATAAGACATCCCATTATATTTTCGAAACATTAGAGCAATAATTGTTGTAACAGACATCTTATATGGGTAAAGTAATTTCCATTGCCAATCAGAAAGGAGGGGTTGGTAAAACTACGACAGCTATAAACCTTGCTGCCAGTCTTGCAGCGATTGAGCATACTACTTTAATCATAGATATTGATCCCCAGAGCAATACGACAAGTGGATTGGGAATTGAGTCGAAAACAGTGAGTAATTCTGTTTATGAAATAATGGTAGGTGGGGTGGAAGCTGAGGATGCAATTCGTGAAACTGAACTTCCTTTTTTAGAGATTATACCATCTCACATTAATTTAGTGGGTGCAGAAATTGAAATGATTGATCGCGAAAGCCGCGAACGAATCCTGGAAAAAGCAATAAGTGGATTAGAAGAAAAATATGATTTCATAATTATTGATTGCCCTCCTTCATTAGGTCTGCTTACTATTAATGCTCTGACTGTTTCAGATTCTGTTATTATTCCGGTACAATGTGAGTATTTTGCATTGGAAGGCTTAGGCCAGTTATTAAACACTATAAAGATTGTACGTCAACATTTGAATACTGAATTAGAGATTGAAGGAGTTTTGTTGACGATGTTCGATACGCGTACCCGTCTGTCTGATCAGGTAGCTGATGAAGTACGAAAATATTTTGAAGATAAAGTCTTTGAGTCAGTAATTGCACGAAATGTGCGGCTTGCAGAAGCTCCAAGTTTTGGAAAACCGGCTTTGTTGTATGATTCAACCAGCCGTGGTGCTAAGAACTACCTCGCATTAGCACGTGAGATAATCCATCGAAATAAGAATTTATTTAAAAATAGTCCTGTTTTTGCAAACAGCTAGGAGGGAGTAATTATGGCATCTAAAAAAGTTTTAGGGCGAGGTCTCGGTGCTTTCTTTCCTGAATATGATGAGGACAAAGGTAAAAAAGAAGAAGAGAATCATGAAGGTGCACCAGAAAAATCTGCGTATGCATCTCCAGAGCAGCGTGTAAATGTTGTTTTGGAAGTTCCTGTTGATAATATTCGTCCGAACCCTCACCAGCCACGAAAGGAATTTAATGAAGAACGCCTCCGGGAATTAGCTCAGTCCATTGAGGAACATGGATTGATTCAGCCTATAACAGTGCGCTATATCGGCGAGAAGAGATTTGAACTAATTAGTGGTGAACGGCGGCTTCGCGCTTCTAAACTAGCCGGAATTGATAAGCTTCCCGCGTATATTCGGGAAGTTAGTGATGATGATGTGATTTCATATGCCCTTATTGAAAATATACAGCGGGAAGATTTGAATCCCATTGAAGTGGCTATGGGATACCAGCGTTTAATAGAAGAAGCAGATTTTACCCAGACGGAAGTTGCTGAACAAGTGGGTAAGAACCGCTCTACGGTTGCTAATATGCTTCGTTTGTTAAATTTGCCGCCTTTTATACAGGCGGCTTTGCGTGATGAAAGTCTCACAATGGGACATGCACGAGCCTTGCTTGCAGTAGAAGATCCCGAAGATCAGAAAGCTATTTTTAAAAAAATTATTGAAAAGGGATATTCGGTTAGAAAAACTGAGAAAGCAATTAAAGCATTATCAAAGGATAAAGAGAAGTCTTCTTCTCAAAACTCATCTGACCAACGGAATGCTTTTTTAAAAGAAATATCAAATCGGCTTCGCAGCAAATTAAGTACCAAGGTCAATATTAAGTCCAAAAAGAATGGTGGCGAAATACGTATTGAATACTATTCGGATGAGGAGCTTGATCGGCTGCTGGAGTTGTTTGAAAAGCTTTCTTAGCCTGCTTATTCTTCTCTTGGGATTTGTGCTGTGTGCTTCAGCCCAGTATGCTGACAATTATTCTTCCTCTCTTACAATAGATCGGTCAGAGACTGGTCGTTTTATGGACCTCGAGGGTCGCTTTCAGGAACAAAGTTCAGTTGAAGATTCGCTGCCATCTCCCAAAAGTGTGATGTATAAATCAATGATCGTTCCCGGGTGGGGACAAATAACGAATAAACAGATTTGGAAGGTACCTATTGTCTATGGACTTTTAGGAGGATTGGCTTGGTATAGCAGTGATCTTACAAAACGTTATCATGATTACAGAGCCGCTTATTATAATTTAAATGAGCAAACAGACGATGATCAGAGATTTGGACCAACACCGGACTATATTCCTGAAACCGCTAGTTTGGAACAGTTAAAGACCATCAGAAATACCTATCGCAACAGACGCGATATGGTATATATCGGCATCGCTGTAGCCTATGGATTAAATATTGTGGATGCTTACGTATTTGCACACATGCGCTCATTTGATGTTTCCGATGATTTAAGTATGCGAACCCGCATCCAGCCTTCTCTTACTGCTCAGGCAACACCTGGTGTTACGCTTTCAATAGATTTTATAACCAAATAGAGATTGGAATATGAAGAACAAAAAAGATAAAAAGTTGCGTGTACCCGAAAATTTTGAAGATAGTCATCATGATGATGTATGGAGTGTTTTTAAAATTATGGGTGAATTTGTAGAAGGATACGATAAACTTTTTAAGATTGGTCCTTGTGTTTCTATCTTCGGTTCAGCGCGTATGTCGGTAGAAGGCGAATATTATGAGATGGCTCAGTATACAGCAAAAAAAGTTACTGAGCAGGGTTTTGGAGTGATAACAGGGGGTGGACCCGGAATTATGGAGGCCGCTAATAAGGGTGCCCAAGAAGGAGGAGGAAAATCTGTTGGTCTTGGGATTACCTTGCCTCATGAAGAGGGGTTAAATACATTCGTGGATAAAGATTATATCATAAATTTTCATTATTTCTTTGCTCGAAAAGTTATGTTTGTTAAATATGCTCAGGGCTTTATTGTATTTCCTGGAGGATTTGGAACACTTGATGAATTTTTTGAGGCTTTGACTCTTATCCAAACAAAAAAAGTGACAGCGTTTCCTGTTGTTTTAATAGGAACAGAATATTGGAAGGGATTAGTTGAATGGATTGAAAAAACAATGATAGAAAATGGTACAATCTCAAAAGGTGACCGAGATTTATTCCACCTTACAGACGATCCGGATGAAGCCGTCAATATTATTTGTGAATTTTATCAAGAACATACATTGCAACCCAATTTTTAGTTTATAACCTATTGACTTATTGGAATGAAACTTTTTCTTTATAAATGCCTTTAAAATAATAAGTAATAAAAGTATTCGTTTTAATAGGATTAAAAACGAAAATCGTTTTAATCTTAAAAGAAATTTATAATAAAGTGTTCAGTATTGAGTTTTACTTTTAAATAAATAGTTTAATTCATTACATTGATCGCCTTTAATACACAACCAAAACAGGAAGACCCATGAAATTGCTTAAAAATAGCGTTACAACACTGTTACTTGGTCTGTTTATCATTGGCTTAGCATCACATGCTAATGCACAGGATAAACGAAAGGCCGTTGAAACTTATAATCAAGGCTTGGAACTCATGAAAGCAAATGAGTATCAACAGGCCATAACTCAGTTTAATGATGCACTTTC
>JBEPXF010000107.1:0-9730 GCA_041642075.1 Fodinibius sp. | reverse complement strand
GGCCCAGGCCACGGCAACGGTATCAATAATCTGTTCGTGTTTGGTCCAGTTGACTAAATCCGGGGAAGAGAAAGCATCCATATGGACCTATTCGGCGTAGGGAGCCGAAAAGGTGGGAAAAATCCAGTACTGATCTCCAAAAACAGCGCCTTCGGGGTCGGCATACCATCCATCTAATACGGGATTGCCGGCTCGCTCGATGTTTTGTTCTTGAGCAAATAATGATCCTGAATACAGGAGAAAAATGAAGAGGAGACTGATTTTTTTCATAATGAATTCGACTTAACCATGATCAGGCAGCACCTCAAAGAATTTAGCCGAGGTTTGTATACCGCGATAGAAGTCTTTAAGCGCAAACTTTTCATTGGGAGAGTGGATAGCATCACTATTTAACCCAAAACCCATTAAAATAGACTGCGCTTCCAGAATTTTTTGAAAGTCAGCGACGATAGGGATGGATCCTCCTTCGCGGCTGAAAAGAGGCTCTTTGTTATATACCTTCTCGAAAGCTTCGGCAGCCGCTTTTAATCCATAGAAAGAGAGATCAGTCATGGCCGGGTGTCCGCCGTGGTGTTCCGTTACTGTGACTGAAACTGTTTCTGGTGCAATGGATTCAACATGCTCCTTAAAAAGCCGGGCAATATTTTTTGGGTCCTGATCGGGAACCAAACGCATGCTTATCTTCGCCCCGGCTTTGGATGGAAGTACTGTTTTAGCCCCTTCGCCCTGGTAGCCACTCCAAAGTCCGTTAACGTCAAGAGTGGGACGTGCAGAGGCCCGTTCCAGGGTACTGTAGCTCTTTTCTCCGTGTAACTTCTGAAGTCCAAGGTTGCTTTTGTACTCCCCTTTGTCAAAAGGCAGTTTGTTATAGGCTTCCCGTTCCTCTTCCGTAAGTTCTTTTACCTTATCATAGAAACCCGGAATCTGGATAATACCATCATCATCTTTCAGTTTGGCTATAATTTCTGCAAGTGCATTAGCCGGATTTTCAACAGCACCGCCATAAACACCGGAGTGCAGGTCGCGGTTGGGCCCTGTAACTTCAACTTCCATATATGCCAGCCCCCGTAGTCCATAGGTAATAGAAGGGGTATCTTCAGCAAACATTGCGGTGTCAGAAATTAATACCATATCGCAGGAGAGGAGGTCTTGGTGCGATTCAATAAAAGGGACTAAATTTGGAGAGCCGATCTCTTCCTCTCCCTCAAAAATAAACTTAATATTCACGGGAAATTCTTTGCCTGATTTCTGATAGGCTTCAAGCGCTTTTACATGAGTGAATGACTGTCCCTTGTCGTCACTGGCTCCCCGTGCGTAAATATCCCCATTCCGGATAGTAGGCTCAAAAGGCTGAGTCTCCCACAAGTCCAATGGATCGGGGGGCTGTACGTCGTAGTGTCCGTAAACCAGAACTGTCGGTTTTGAATGATCAGTCACCAGTTCGCCGTAGACGATAGGGTTGCCATCTGTTTCAAAGAGCTCTACTCGATCGAGGTTGAGCTCTTTGAGTTTTTTGAGTAGAAAATTAGCAGCGTTTCGAACATCTTCTTTATGCTCGGAGCTGGTACTGATACTCGGAATACGTAAAAATTCGAATAGTTCGTCTTTAAATCGTTCTTTGTGGCCGGTAATATAATCAGATACTTCAGGCATAAAATAGAGAAGTTAATTATTCAGAATAATTTTTTAAGGCTATTTAAAAAGATGCAGAAATCTGTAATAGCAGTTTAAAGCACAAGAATTTCCTCTGTGGGAATCCATCCATAAAGGCCATTGCTCATTCGCACATAACTCCAGTCGGGTTGCTCCTCGCTTCTTCGGTGATCAACCGTAAAAGTATAGCCTTCATAGGCTTGGCTGACCATAGAGGCTTCCGGGTTTGGATTTTCAACGACAGCGGTTTGTTGCGTGACCATGACTGCTGAACTATATCGCTGATCTACATAATAGGTATAAAATCCGCCGGCCATAATTAATATTGAAAGACCGATTATAATAAAGCTGCTTAGGCGAAGGTAATCTGAAAACCGACTGAAAAACCAGTGTCCAATAAAGATGAGAATGCCAATATTTAATAGTAATATACCAATTCCTACCAGGGTTACAGCCCCTATATTGTCTTGCAGCCATTCGGTAGCTCTGTCCCAGGGAAGTTTTGGAAGCGTTGCGGATTGTCTACTGAATTGTCGATTTACATATTCAAGTGCCTGGGTGGCCTTTTCATCTGTCTCTTCAAATTCAACAGATTTTAAATAGTAATATTTTGCCTTACCGAGTGAATCTATGCGCTGATAAGTAATCCCCATATTCAGGAAAAGCGCTCCCGACCATTGTTGATTTTCTTCGAGCTGTTGATAGAGTGAGAGGGCTTCCTGTAATTCACCGGATGATAAGTGTTCATTAGCCTGATCAAAGACCGATTGGGGACTTTGCATGGCGCTACTCATAACGGGATGCAAAACCAGCACCAGAATGGCAGTAATTATCACACCAATAATATTTCGATCAAAAGATATATTCACAGGCTATAATACTTTTTTCAGTTTATCCAGCGTACTTTGTGCCAACCCTACGTGAGATTTAAGATATTCGTGGGAAGTAGAGGGAGCATAACTGATGGAAGCACATTTGTCGAGTAGCATACGGATGTTTTTGACAAGCTCTTTATCGATATTTTCCCTTTGAAGTGCTTCAATGATATCATTATTGGAAAGTCCGGCTTCCGGAAGATTTAATCGGTCACTAATAAATCCTGTTATTGCTTTTTGCAGCATATTATAAGCTTGCTTAATATTTCCTTCCTCGGAAAGAGTGATGGCATCTTCAAGCCTTTGATCTGCCTTGTCTGAGGCATTCTTAGACCGAGCAAAAGCACGATCTGTCTGCATCATGTCGATATATGACTTCTGCCGGTAAGCAATAGCTAAAAGAATGATTGGGATAATAATTCCCGCCCAAAACCACCAGTAAGAAAGCAGAGGTTGACCGTTGGGGGCAGACCAGCTGGCAAGTCCGGTAACGGGTGCTACCGGCAGCGATTGGTCATTGTTATCCGCACTGACTCTGTCTGGGTTTCTTTCAATAGCAATGTCGAGGGCAGGAAGCGTTTCGGTAACGTAAGAATTTTGTGAAGGATTATAATAAGCGATCTCCTTTTCCGGGATCGTATAATTTCCGGCCGAACGGGCAATGATTACATCGGTAAATGTTTTAGTACCACTTATGCGTCCGTTACGTCTGTTAATATTTTCGTTTTCCTGGGGTTCATAGACCTCAATACCATCGGGAAGTGCATACTCAGGTTTCGAAATGAGTGGTATATTTCCTGTCCCTTCAATGCGGGTAGTTATTTCAATGGATTCCCCTTCTGCTGCATTCCGGGTACTAATGCTTCTTTCTATATCAAAATTGCCTACGGCACCGAAATATTCTTCCCCCGCAATTTCAGGAAGTGGTTGTACATCGAGAGTAATGGAATCTGTTTCTAACTCAACCTGTCGCTGATTACTTCCGAACCCACCAAAAAAGCTACTAAAAGAATCTTCCCGTGAACGGCTGGAACGTACCGATACAACAATTTCATAAGGGCTAATATCAAGTTCACCGCTTTTGGTAGGGAATACCGCGAATTGTAACAGGCGGGCTTTCCGGTATCTTACTCCATTTAATACCGTTGAAGTTGCCTGTGGACGTTCGCTATTTTCCAGTTCCTCTTTCCAAAAACCTTCCGCCTTCCAACCGGGAATAGGCTGATAGGAATTTACTTCCAGTCCATCCCGAAAATATAGTACTACATCGGCCACCACTTGCTGGCCTTGTACCGGTTGCTGGTCAGAAACCTCCAGCCGGAGAAAAATTTCGGGCCGGTCATCGCCAGAAGAGCGGGCTGACTCATTACGATTTATGATTTCAACGGTAATGGGATTAGTCGAATGCTGTTCGCCGTCGATGGTGATAGGAATAGACGGTATTTCAAAAGTTCCTTCTTGCTGGGCTATCAATTGATAGCTGTAGGTATAAGAAGTACTGCTCTGACCATTGATATACTGATAGCTTCTGGAGGTCGATGGAGTATTGCTAAGCAGCCGTAATCCCTCAAATTCCGGAAGTTCAGGTCGGGATATATCGCTAAAATCACCACTAATCTGGATAGAAAGCTGAATCCGCTCACCAGTATAGGTGGTGTTTTCAGAAACGGTAGCCTCAACTGTGACATCCGATTGTGCCAACACTTGTAACGAAAGGAAGGTCAGCAGTACAGCCGCAGAACCCAGTATCCGGCAAAAATTACCAATCTTTTTCATTTTTGTTATCGGTGGACTCTACTTTCTGTTTCTTAAATTCTTTCATCAATTCTTTTTCCTTCTGTTCCAGGGCTTTTAAAATTTGTTCAGCCTCGGCTTGAGTCATCTGACTCTGCCGGGGTTGGGGCTGCTGATCCTGATTTTGTTCCTGCTCGTCTTGCTGGCCCTGTTGATCCTGGTTCTGCTCGGAATTATTCTCTTGGTTCTGTTGGTCGTTTTCCTGCTGTTGGTTCTGGTCTTGCTGCTGCTGATCGTTTTCGTTTTGCTGGTCCTGCTGTTGATCCTGATCCTGATTTTCTCCCTGTTGATCTTGTTGTTTCAGCGCCAGTTCATAATTATGTTTGGCGTCTTCATCATCAGAAAGATATCGCAGCGATTTTTTGTAGTATTCTACAGCTTTATCCCATTGTTCCTGTTCAGCCAGAATATTGCCAATATCGTAATCTGCCATAGCACGACGTTCTTCATCATCAGTCATGGTTTTAAACTGTTCAAAGGTTCTGACCGCTTCCTCACTGTCGCCTGCTTTGGCTTGAGCACTGGCAAGATTGTAGTAAAGCTTGGCGTTTTCTGGATCCTCATCAATAGCTTTTTTATAGAGGGCGATGGCTTCTTCATAGTTTCCCTTATTATAAGCCTCATTTGCCTTGCGGGCATCTTCCAATGATGCTCCCATTAATATAAAAGCCAATATCGTAATAAGAATATATCTCATAATACTATCCATTTTTTGAGGGATAATAACGAAGCAGTCCCCCGATAAATTGCCGGGTTAGTCCATTTGTTCGGCAATAGCCAGTGTTTCTTCATCCATTTTCATATTGGTAAACACATTGGATACGTCATCATTATCCTCAAACTTATCCATCAGCTTGAAATTGGATTCAGCAACGTTCGCTTCAACCTTAACTTCAGTCATAGGGATGCGAATCAGTTCGGCAGACTCAATTTCATAGTCCATTTCCTCCAACTCGTCCCGGACATCATACATGGTTTCTCGTCCGGTAGTCACGTTAAAATACTCCCCTTCGGTATCAATTTCTTCAGCACCGGCATCGATTGCATTGAGCATAAACTCTTCTTCGTCATGGTCCTCTTCTTTAACTCGGATCATTCCTTTTTGTTCAAACAGATAGCCAACCGAACCATCTGTACCCAGATTCCCACCGTGCGAGGTGAAGATATGGCGAATTTCACCAACGGTGCGATTATAATTATTGGTTGTCACTTCAATAAAATACGCAATACCACCGGGACCATAGCCCTCATAAGTGGCATCTTCATAACGGCCGTCGCCTTCATCAAGTTCACCCGTCCCTTTTTTAATAGCGCGTTCAATATTGTCCTTGGGGACGTTATCGCTTTTGGCATTATCGATAGCCGTATCCAGGCGGGGATTCATTTCCGGATCACCGCCACCCTCACGGGCCGCTACTGAAATTTCACGCAGGTGTTTATTAAATATTTTTGCTCGTTTTTTGTCTTCTTTGGCCTTTTTATGCTTTATATTAGACCACTTGGAATGTCCTGCCATAATATTGAATAATCTGATTGAGAATGCATGACAAAGCTAAAAAGGAAATCACATTTCGCATGATCTCCACAAGGCCTATAATATAATAGATAGCTAGCTTTACACCTAATATATCGAAGTTCGGAAATGGGGAAGAATATTTTTTTGTTAGCTAACCAAAAGTGGTAATAATTGTTATTTGAAAAGCGTTTAAAAATAAACCATAGATAGAAATATTTTTAGCATGAATATAGGAATCGTATGTTATCCTACCTTTGGTGGGAGTGGGGTTGTGGCAACTGAGCTGGCAAAGGGATTGGCCCAGCGAGGACATAGTGTGCATATTTTAAGCTATGACCGTCCGGCGCGGCTAGATACCTTCCAGACCAATATCTCTTACCATGAAGTGAATATGAATACCTATCCACTTTTTGAGTATCCCCCCTACGATTTGGCACTGGCCAATCAGATGGCCAACCTTATTGAATATGAAAAGATTGATGTGCTGCATGTCCACTATGCCATCCCTCATGCTACCAGTGCTTATTTGGCGAAGCAGATATTAGGTGAAAAAGCGGCTCACGTACCTCTTATTACTACCTTGCACGGTACGGACATAACCATTGTAGGCAGTGATCCCAGTTATAAAAGCGTAGTTGACTTCTCCATTAATCAGAGCGATGGCGTTACTGCGGTGTCAGAATATTTACGCAATGAAACCTACGAACGCTTCGATATTAAGAAAGAGATTGAGGTAATACCGAATTTTATTGATCTAGATCGTTTTAAAAAGTCCAATAAAAATCATTTCAAAAGGGCTATTTGTCCCAATGGCGAAAAGGTAGTAGTGCATGTATCTAACTTCAGGGAAGTAAAGCGTGTCCCCGAAGTGGTTACCACATTTGATTATATCCTGAAAAATGATATTGATGCCAAGCTGTTGTTGGTGGGCGATGGACCTGACCGTCAACGGGCAGAGCAACGGTGCCGTGAGTTAGGGATATGTAATCATGTTCGATTTTTAGGAAAACAGGATCAGGTGGAAGAAGTGCTTTCTATTGCGGACCTTTTCCTGATACCATCTGGATCTGAGACCTTTGGCTTGGCGGCGCTTGAAGCTATGAGTTGTTCGGTACCGGTGGTCAGTTCCAATATTGGGGGACTTCCTGAAGTCAATATACACGGAGAAACCGGTTATCTCTGCGGTTTGGATGACACTGAATGCATGGGGCGCTATTCTGTGGATATTTTATCAAATCCGAAACTGCATAAAAAGATGGCTGCAAATGCCCGAAAGAGAGCAGAGCAATTTGAAATGAGCACGGTTATAGAAACCTACGAGGAGTATTACGAGAAATGTAAAAAGGAACTTCAGGCGCAATTGGCTTAGCTGAATATCTATTCTTTGCAATTCTTTTAAATGGGAAACAATACCTCCTTACACGCATTCGCTTATATTATCCTGGGAGCAACCCTGGTAAGCTTTACTTCCGTTTTGGTGGAGCTTGCTCACACGGGTCCTACGGTATCTGCTTTTTATCGCATGTTTTTCGGTGGGATTATACTATTGGGGATTTCCCTTTTTCGGAAGGATCGTCTTTGGGTTGATTTAAAAGGGTTAGGCATTCCTTTTCTGTGTGCTCTCTTTTTTAGTATGGATCTGTTTTTTTGGCATCGCAGTATTATTTATGTGGGCCCGGGCCTGGCCACCATTCTTGGAAATATGCAGGTGTTCTTTGTGGCCTTATTTGCGGTCTGGCTGCTAAAAGAAAAACTTAGCTGGCAATTGATGGCTGCGATACCAACTGCCGTCGTTGGATTGTTTCTGATTGTACGAACTGGCTGGGGGCAGCAGGATGGGGCGATTAAATTGGGAGTTCTTTATGGAATATTAACGGCCATTACCTATGCCTTGTATATTCTTACTTTGCGTAAGTCCCGCTCGGATGGCAATGAGAATCTTTTCTCTATATTTGCCAATATGAGTTGGATCTGTTTGCTATCGGCGCTGTTACTGGGAATTACAGTGATAATTGAGCCGGGCGCCAACTTTGTAATTCCCGATTTGCAGACGTGGGGCGCATTGCTGGGACTCGGTATTGTAGGACAGGTTTTTGGATGGGTTCTAATATCCAAAGGACTGCCTGATGTGAATGCCTCGGTTGCAGGATTGGCCATTTTGCTCCAGCCAGCTTTGGCTTTTATATGGGATATTCTCTTCTTTGGTCGTCCTACAACGACTCTGGAGTATATAGGAGCAGTCATTGTGTTGGCAGGTATCTACATCGGATTTACCGGCCGGAAGGAGTAAGGAAAATAAAAAGGGACGCGATTTACCGCGCCCCTTGTGTGTAAATAAGAAAGATAGCTTGGATTATGCCGCCAGCACCTTGGAAACTTCTTCCGCAGCATCTTTAAGCAGTACGGCAGAGATAACGTTCAGATCAGAATTATCAATTATTTCCTTGGCCTCTTCGGCATTAGTTCCCTGCAGGCGGACGATAATGGGTACATTTTCCACCTTTTCTGCAATCTCAGGATCTTTCACCGCCTCAATGACACCGTTGGCTACACGGTCACAGCGTACAATCCCGCCAAAAATATTAATCAAAATCGCCTTAACGTTTTTGTCTTCAAGGATAATACGGAAGCCATTTTTTACGGTTTCCACATTGGCACTTCCGCCTACATCCAGGAAGTTAGCCGGATCGCCACCAGAAAGTTTGATGATATCCATGGTTGCCATGGCAAGTCCCGCACCGTTGACCATACAGCCAACATTACCGTCAAGTTTAATATAATTCAGCCCGTATTCGGAAGCTTCCAGCTCTACAGGATTTTCTTCCGATTTATCGCGCAGATCGGCAATTTCCGGATGACGAAAGAGCGCGTTGTCATCAAAAGTCATCTTGGCATCCAGCGCCATCACATCGCCGGAGGGCGTGAGTACCAGCGGGTTGATTTCAACCATATTTGCGTCGGTCTCTTCATAGCATTTATACAATGCCATGATAAACTTCACGGCTTTTTTGAAGGCGTCGCCTTCAAGGCCGAGGGCAAAAGCGAGACGGCGTGCCTGGTTGTGCTGCAGGTCCATGCCGGGCTCTATCCATTCCTTAATAATTTTTTCGGGCGTTTCTTCAGCAACCTTTTCGATCTCCACACCACCTTCGGTGGATACCATAATTACATTTTTACTCTTTGAGCGGTCGAGCAGAATACCAAGGTAGAACTCCTGTTCAATATCAACGCCGTCGGTTACGTAAATACGCTGGACTTTCTGACCCTCTTTGCCAGTCTGTTTGGTAACCAGTACATCACCAAGCAGTGATTCGGCAGCATCACGGACTTCATCAATGGTATCGCAGAGAATTACCCCGCTTACACCACTATTTTTTGTTTTTCCTTTACCGCGTCCGCCGGCATGAATCTGGGCTTTTACGACAAATAATGTAGCACCGTCTGCTTTCATTTCTTCAGCGGCTTTAACGGCCTCACCTGCCGAGGTTGCCGAAACGCCTGCCGGCACGGCTACATCATATTTTTTTAGTAAATCCTTCGCTTGATACTCGTGAATTTTCATAACGACAATCTGTATGGTTAAATGTTACTGCAAGGTTTTTAAAATGGTCAGCTGTACTCTGAAGTCCGACCAATAAATATGGTACGGTATAATTCGATCGCTTAATATAACAAATGAATGGCAAGAAATTCAGTCGGAATTATAATTTGCATTCAATTCCCGAAGAGGAGAAAATGGAAAAAGATATATTAAGAAGAAGTATCAGAACCTGCTGATTTTTATTTTTCTCAAATTCGTTCCGTCTTTGCTCATGATATAGATTTCATCCGTACCGGAACGATCGGAGCAGAACAGGATTTCTTGTCCGTCGGGCGACCATGAGGCGTAGTA
>JBEPXF010000106.1:0-9784 GCA_041642075.1 Fodinibius sp. | reverse complement strand
TGGAAGATCAGATTATCGCTCATACCGATATGGCTGCAGGTGGCGAAACAGTAGAGGTTACCTTTACTGCACCTGAAGAGTCTGGAGATTATGAGTATATCTGTAGCTTCCCTGGCCACTATTCCGGCGGAATGTTTGGTACGCTTATAGTAGAATAATTTCTACTAATAATTATCTTATATAACAAGTTTTAAAAGCGGCTGATCCTTTCAGCCGCTTTTTTATTGGTATAAATTGCACCATCAGAAACTGTTAGATGAGAACCAGCTATGTATTACGTATCCATTTATACGCACATCCTTTCTGCTATTTTTTGGATTGGGGGTATGCTCTTTACCGCCGCCGTCTTAGTACCGGCTACACGCCATAAACTGTTAAAAAATAAAAAAGGTGCTTTTTTTACCCTTATTGGGAAAAAATTCAGCCGGATATCCTGGGTACTCTTTATTGTACTTATAATCACCGGAATCACAAATTTACTTGCACGTGGTTTTACCATGGATCAACTTCTAACCGCTTCTTTTTGGACTGATATTTTTGACGGCCATCTTTCTATTAAGCTACATCTTTTTGCTATCGTATTAATTATTAGTGGTATTCACGATTTCTACGCTGGTCCTAAAGCAGCGAAATTGATGGATGAAGAACCGGACAGTAAGAAAACAAAAAAAATGAGAAAACTTTCCAGCTGGCTGGGACGTCTTAATCTACTATTGGGACTGGCAATCCTTTATTACGCCATGCGTTTGCTGCGGGGTTGATTAGTAGAGAGTAATGAAAGATAAGTAACGAGTAATAATCATCACTCATTACTTATTATAAGTTATGGCTCGATTCCAGTGGAGGCCTATAAACAAAATAACAGATCCTATTTCAAATAAACGTCCCACTATAGTGGCCGATGGGGCAATCAGATCCAGATAAGAAGCCACATTGATAAGGATACCCAGATTCAATAATGCAACCATTGCTATCGCCAGAATGGGGTTTCCTCTTGATGGTTTTACCAGGTAACGCGGCAAGATCCAGTAGGCCGTCCCCATGGTAAGTTGTATAATCCACCCGAAAATACTGACTTCTATGTGGACTGCAAGCAAGCTCCATATTCCGGTAAAAGCGGGGTAGGCTTTACTGACCAAAATTAACGCGCCGATGAAAAATCCCACAAGCAGATAAATAAACGATGCTTTTATCATCCAGCGACTCGGAGTTGGCATGAGTTTGTTTTTGGTTATTTGTTAATTTGGATTTAAGCTGGATACCAAATACACTAATTATTAGATTTTTGTCTTTTCTTCTTTCGCTGCCTGCGGCGCTGCTCTTTGGATTGGATCCGTGGCCAAAGTTCTATGGTATAAGTTACAGCTGCTGCAACCTGGCCTACTGCCGAAATAACGATCAGAATATTCCATAAGCCCGCACTTGATGCATAGGAAGCAGGCTCAGCAATTACGCGACATATAAGGCCTACATTTAACATAATATAGGTCAGCCAGCCCCATTTTTGAGGCCAAAATCCTTCTTCCCTAGTACGGCCCGGAAACATCCACATAGATACCCCAAATATAATTTGGGTAATCCAACCAACCATTAACAAGTGCCAGAAAAGGGGTGTTATTCCGGGAAAAGTAAGCCATTTAAATTCAGCGGCTAATCCCAACAAGAGCGATACTAAAAAATAAATGAGTCCCGTTTTAATAAATAGACGCGCTAATCTTGGCATGGCGGTTCAAAATCTTTGGGTTCGTTACGATCACATTTTTTACAGTTCAATTCTTGTCCAATGCGACTTTCCCGACCTTCCGGAGTTATTACCCATGGACGCAGCATCCACGGTGGATTATGGCGAACATGCTGATTGTGTCCACACCGGAGCTCAGCGACCCAATCGTCTTCTTCATCCTTATGATAGCCGATAATTGCTTGCCTCATAGTATTTTACTATTCACCTACTCGGGCAGAAGAGATAGGTTCCCGATAATTTGTATGGCAATCCACACAACCTTGCTGAACAATACGGTAATGGCGCAGTACTTCCTTCATCTCTTCCTGAATAGCAGCAATCCGCATAGAATCGGCATGATGATGCACTACCATATCATACTCCACAAACTGCTTCATTTCTGCACCCAGGGTTTTCTTTACCAGTTTCTTATCTTCCGATGTCATCGTAGGATGATCTGATATTTTGGCTGCTCCCTGTTCAATCAGTCCAAAATTTTCAGTATAAATACCGCGGTCCACCTGTTGCATATCTGTTAACAACTGTTGCATCATAGGAACCAACGGCATGGTTTCGGGCTGCTTAGGTTCCTCCTCTGGAAAATACATCCATCCCATTACGCTTAGTGCAAAACCTACAAAAATAGTTTTTATCAATATTACATTTCTCATTATCCTGATTACCTATTTTGAATTAACTGTTCTATATCCAAATTCTCCATCGCACTGATAGCTGCTTCCATTGCGCCTTCGGCACATAATCCGCTCATGGAAGCAGCTCTGAACCCATCGCGTGCAGCGTCTATACAGGCGTTTCGGACTTTTCGGGCAAGAACTTTATCACTTGCCCTATTTTCTTTATCGTTCTTCATTGTCTGCCTTCCGATTCATTAAATTTACCTTCCATCTCCATTCTAACAGAAAAGGAAGAAGCTATTTTTCCTGCCATCTCCTTGGCATATTCAGCTTTCTCACCTTCAAAATGTTCATCTACTGTCTCTTCAAATAGGTCATACCATCGACCAAAATCTTCCTTTTCTATAGGCAACGGGAGATGTTCCCGAAATGGATGTCCCTTATAGCGTTGAGTCTGAAACAACAATTTTGACCAAAAGTCTACCATTTTGGGTAAATGCTCCTCCCAATCCACCCCTGCAAAATCATTAAAAATAGGACCTAACCGCTCATCCTCTTCTACCTTGGCATAAAAGGAATGCACAAGTTTTTGTATATCATTTTCATTTTGGATGTCTTTCATCTGACGTTTTTTCTTTATAAATACTATATAAACAGTTTTGAAATCATTGCGATTTCATACGGATCGATTTTCTGAACCAGCCAATTTTATCCAATGAGCACTCACCGCAATAATCGGAAGCAGAGCACCAATTGCTAACGCATATAAAATCCACGCTCCGGCCAGTACACCAGGCCACAATCGTGTAGGTATAAGCAATGTAACCAATGTAATGAGGATAGCAACTCCTACAGACTGATAATATCTTATAGAAACGGAGGATTTCATCTGTAGCCAGCCCATCCCCATTAACGTGAGTCCCCCTAACAACAAAATATGCAGATATAGCAGGCGCAATCCCGGATCAGACAGCCAGAATGAGCTGGGGATTACTGAGCTTCCCAACTGCATTAATCCCTTCAAAGTCAAGAGAACAATAGGCCAAATCCATATTCGGTGTTTCCATTTTCCGGATTTATATAATGCCAGCAGTACAGTCAATATTCCCATAGCCGAAAGTGCTCCCCCGATGCGCGCAGTTATCAGAAGCGTAGAAGAAAGCAACGATTCAGATATTCCATACGGAAATGTCAACGGTGCCCCAATTGCTATGCATCCTAAAGCCAGTTGGGTAGAGACCGGCCAGTTCTTTTTGTCAAGATTTAGCTCTGAAATCAAAATAGCCAATAGGATCAGTACAACCCATCCCTCGGTAAAAGCAGCAAGGAAAAAGTGAGTCATACTCTTCATCAATAGGTGCGACTCCGGCGCCAACTCCTGGATAACCGCTACTCCCCAGGCTCCCAGCGAGCAAATGGCTAGCAAAAAAAGTGCTCCATCGAACCAAGGCAGGCCATCATCCTCTTTTAACGCGGAACGCTCTTTCCAATATCCCCACATAAATCCATACCAATTGACCATTACCAAACCTGAAAATATTACGGAAAGCGGCATTGTGGCCGATCCCAGAGGCACAGGACGATAGCCATAGAACAAGAAGAAAGGGTAAGCCAGTAGGCCAAATAATATAGTGGCGCCAATGGAATACTTCATACTGTTCAATCCCCGAACCTCGCTGCCGGACTTCTCAACTATCTTCTGCATAATAATATAAAAAGGCAATGGAACCGCCCAGGCAAAAAACATCAAATGCGAATGAGCATGGCGAACATTATCAAAGGATAATTCACCGGGCATCCACCCCAGCATTCCCAAGCGATAAAGAAAACCAGTAAGTCCCGCAAGTATAAAACAACCCACCGAAGCCTGCCATAGAAATGAACTATTTCGCAATCGCATGGAACCAAAATTATGAAATCCCATCACCTGATTTTTTAAAGTAAATCTTATAAATCATTGAATATAACAGGTCTTTATGAACATTTGATGATTCAAAAAATGGTAATAAAAGTATTACTCTAACATTTCCTTTCCTCATATTAGTATTCCGAGACACCTAACTGACTATCAAAAGTGTTGTAATCAACTTCGTTAATACTTTGCATCATTAAACTGTCAATATTTGTTTGAAACATATCACAAAACATGTCTTCAGAGAGCATAGCCCTCGCTCCTTTTTTTGTAGCCCCCTCACCATGTATTTGCATTTGACCTAAACTCTGATAAATCCTCCAGGCTTTCATTAATCTTTTCTTACTAGCCTCTTTTTTATTCTCTATCCAGTCAATATAACCTCGCAAGAATAAGGCCTGATAATTTGTGTTATCTGCTGATAAAACAGCATCTAATAATTCTTTAGCTTCCGGCATATTATTACCCAGTATTGCGATTTTCGACAACTGCAATGGGGCGCCAATCTCTTCCCGGTTTAAATCCATTGCATAGATATACTTTTTTTCAGCCCTCTCAAGGTTGTATAAAGGGTTTTCGTCATCCATGCAGAAATATAACTTTCCTAACTGCAGCTGAGTACGCGGTATATTTTCCTGAATATTTTCTAGTCGTAGCCAATATTTTTCAGCCTCTTTGAATTCCCGCTGAAACAGGTACATGCTTCCCAGGTAGTATAACGCGTCCGTATGTTCTCCATCTCGTTTCAGTGCCTCTTTGTAATGATGTATAGCTTGTTCATAGTCTCCGGCAGATCGACTTGCAGTAGCTTGCTGATAGTGAGACCAAAACTCTTTACTTGCTTTCACTTCAACATTTTGTTCTTCCTTCCCTGAACGAACTTTTTGTAGTTCACCCTGTGATACATATTTCCAGATACCAACGAAGAAATACAAAAGTACCAACAAAGAAAATGATAGTATATGTATCCTTTTGATCATCCTCGGATATAATTATGTGTTAAAATTCTGAGCAACAATTAGTTTAGATCTCGCAACTCTGTATCCCCCTCCCGAATATGCAGCCGCTGGTTTGATTTTACATTCGTAAACACCTGCTCTTCTCCGCTCGGCCACCGAATAAAAAGGGTATCGGCCTTAGCTGCTTTTCCAAGTCCGAATTGCTGTATCAACGTATTTTGTGAGAGATAGGAAGGCTGCATTCCAACCTGTCTTATTTGCACCTCATCATCCGCAATAAGTCTTATCTTTGTCCCAATTGCAGATTTATTACTTTCCGTACCTTCCAGCTTCAATTGCAGCCATTGATTATCGGTTTGGGTTTGGTTTTCCAATAAAACAGCAGGTGCATCATGATTTACTATAAAAAGGTCCTGTCGCCCATCGTTATTATAATCACCATAGGCGCCACCACGCCCTACCCACTCTTCTTTGAAGTACTCTCCCGCTAGTTCAGATATATCATAAAAACCCTCTTCATTATTACGATTCCAGAAAATCCGATCTTTCATGGGAACCATCTCTTGAGGTTTATCCGTTTTTTGCATCGTGTGTCCGTTAACTACGAAAAGATCCTCTCTTCCGTCATTGTTTATGTCTACAAATGAAGTTGCCCAGCCTACATAATCAGTCGATGATTGACCCATCCCAAATCGATCGGCTTCATCTCGAAATTCAAGTGTTCCCCTGGAATCGACCATATTGCTATAAAAGGCATTTTCTTCAGCAACCCAATGAGTAACAAAAAAATCATAATCCTGGTCTCCATTCCAGTCGCCTATGGCTATTCCCATTGATCCTCTGTAATCCGCTACTTTAGCCTGATAACTAATATTTATAAAAGTTCCATCACCCAAATTCTGATAAAGCATATTATCTGTCACATCATTAGCTACATACAAGTCCGGCAAATTATTATTGGTCAAATCCACCCATGCCACAGCAAGACTTTTACCCTCTGGATTAGCTACGCCAGCCTCTTCAGAAACTTCAGTGAAGGTTCCGTCGCCATTATTTCGGTATAACAAATTCGGTGCAGGATCAAATACAGATGGATTAATCGAAGGAGGCTCCTGTAGGTTTCGAATTTCCTCTTCATCAGGAATTTCAAAATAGGATATGTATCCACCGATATAGAGATCAACGAAGCCGTCGCCATTATAATCTGCCCATGCCGCTCCCGACCAAAAACCATCTTTCTCTGCAAGCCCCGCCTCGGCTGTAACTTCTGTAAAGGTACCATTACCATTATTATGAAAAAGCCTGTTTTGACCATAAGTGGTGATAAGACAATCTATGTGCCCGTCATTATCATAATCAGCCCAGGCAGTTCCCATGCCAAAGACTTTTATATTCAATCCTGCCTTTTCTGTTACATCTGTAAATGAGCCATCTCCATTATTTCGGTATAAAACGGGAGTTGCCGGTGAACTTTCACGTACTTCATCTTCCATATCCGTCGGCCCGGCAAAATTAACCACAAACAAATCTTCATAACCATCATTATTATAATCAATCCACGCTACCCCGGAGCCCATATCTTCTGTTATGCGTGAGCCACGCTCTTTATAAAAGTGTTTGAACTCAATCCCTTTTTGTGTCGTGACATTTTCAAAACGAATTTGCGGAACCTCTTCCGGAACTTTCCTATCCAACCGTGCCGTTCGCCCTTCTACCTCGTCACCGGGTATATATTTTGCGGTATCCTGCTTCTGCCAAATAAAAGAAACTGCAAGAATAGAAATTAATGCTATAAATACGGATGCGCTGAGTATTCTTTTTTTCCGGCGGCTTAACTTAGAAAACATGTTATCCTTCCTTATCGAGATACTTTGACCTGATGAGTATCACTGGAAACGGTGGTTATAGGAGCCGTTTCATCATCTATTTCTGCAAATACTTCATTCATCAAAAACTGATTGAATTTTCGATACTGCAGCTTCGCTGTTATATAAATGTCTGTAATATTTTCTTCCGTTATATCCACAGCATAACGAGCATAATCGGTTTTACCAGGGTAGAGAGCCCGGCTGTACCGAACACCTACAAGCTCCCAAAGATTATGCCTGTCAATTAAATTTCCATATTGATCGACCGGCTCGGCTTTGAATATGAAGCTACCAGGCTCGATAAAATGATCATCATCCAGCGTTCCTGATGAAAATAATATATTGCCATCCTGATCTTTAGCTATTATTTCTATCCATGACTGCATCATATCCAACGGACCTGTTGGAAATTCATGGCCCGCTTTTTTGTTAGTAATGATAACATCCATATTTAATTCTTCGCCCACCTGTATACTATCTGGACTAATAAGAGAGATGGGAATCGTTTCACCTTTAACCCACCGATCCTGTATTTCCGGAATTTCATAATCTCCCCGAAGCCATTCCTCAATCAGTTCTACATGCTTATCGGCATTTGGTAAATCCAGTAGCTTAGGCACATGTTGATTTCCACCCAAAAATCGATGACTCCGGTGTTTTTGATCATCAGCTGTCCTGTTTATATCAAACGCATCCCCGCGAGCTGGATCTTCTGAAGCTGTTAGCGGCATGTGGCAATCTCTGCATTCCAGTGTGGTAAATGGGTTTTCCTCATCATTCCAGTGACTCTTCCGCCATTGATCATATTGATTCTGTAACTGAACCCACCCCACATTATTAATATCTTCGTCTATATATTGCTTATGACAGGAACCACAGTACTCAGACGTTTTATAAAATGTCCGGCTGTAACTATCTACATGTTTTTCCGGATAGGCCCTTATCAGAAAATCGCTAATAAGCTTAGCCATTTTTCCATCCTTAAGCTCAAACATATAGCGCTCCGGTGAAGTAATGGTATAGTCTGCATTTCCCTGAACATCAGCCTCTGTCATAGTATGGCAAGAGACACAGGATATCCCCTCATCAAGTCCGATATCATTAGTCAGTTTATCGGAATAGAGATTCGCAGAACCAGCAAACAATCCAATAGGATCGTGACAGCCTGCGCAATACCGGCTGGCCACTGCTCCCTTTTGTTTGCCCATATTTTCCTGAATTTTTCTAAAAAACGGATCCGAAGCAGCATAGCGATGAGCACTAGCCTCCCATTCTTCCTTTATTTCTGAATGGCAGCCTGATGTACCACACGTTTCAGAGCCTCCCAATAGTTCTGCTTCTATAAGTTCTCCGCTTTCTGTACGAGCAAGACTCGGCGCAAAGGGACTCTCAGCCCCCTCATGATATGGATAATCATTGGGTAGTGTAACCGTATCAGAATGAGAAGATGAGTAGGCAAACATCAATAATCCCACCACCGCAAACTGATAGAGCAATAAATAGGCACTGTTAAAACTAAATTTCTTTTGACCTAACTTCCTTTTCTGAATCGTTTCGCTCTTATTTTCTGCTTTTGAATCCCGAAAGATGATCAATCCTACGTGAGGTATAACCGAAGCAATGAGTACAAAGGTTGAAGTTAAATGTATTTTCTTCCAAACAGCTGTGATAGCCGACATGAATAACGCTTCATAGGTCAAAATCAAACCAGATACTATGGCTATTGCTGTAGCGCCCATTGCTACATAGCCCATAATTACGAATTCGTTAACAGGACGATCTTTATATTCCAACCAATGCTGATATTGGTACCACAGATAAGGAAAAAGGAATAGTAATCCTACAACCGTATGTAAAAGTACCATTAACTGATTGCCCACACTAAAAGGCAACAGATAAATAGAAAGACCTGTTAAAATCTCAAATAAAAGAAAGCCAGATACGGTATAAAGAAGTGGCCGATCCCATTTATTCCTTTTTTGTGTCATCTACAGTCACTAAAGTAAGTTATCATTTTCCTAAAACAATTATAAGATAAAATACTCTTTTATACCAAATAAAATCACTAATCTAGCTGATAATACCAGATTCTATTATGACCGGCTAAATTTCTTGTACATTGTTGAACAGTAACTGTATTTTTAGAATGATTAAGTAGTTTAGAATTACCCTCTATTCATAGACTCCCCTTAAACCAAGAAATTATTTTATGAAGCTAAATGAATTTGAATCCGATACTATTATTGAACCCTTTCGTATTCGGTCTGTTGAACCTATTCGGTTCACTTCTATGCAAGAGCGTGAAGAGTTGCTTAAAGTGGCCGGATACAACCCCTTCCTGCTCAAAGCGGATGATGTGCTCATTGATCTGCTCACGGATAGCGGTACAGGTGCCATGTCATCCAAGCAGTGGTCGGGCATGATCGCCAGTGATGAGTCCTATGCGGGGTCATCCTCTTTTTATAAGCTGGAATCTGCCGTGCAGGATATAACCGGATTCAAACACCTCATCCCTACTCACCAAGGACGTGCTGCCGAAAACATATTTTTTACAACTATTGCAGAGGAAGGAGACGTTATTCCCAGCAATACCCACTTCGACACTACCCGGGCCCATGTAGAGCACGCCGGTGCCGAAGCGCGAGACCTAGTGATTGCAGAGGGACATCAACCTGAAAGCCGGCACC
>JBEPXF010000105.1:6927-9803 GCA_041642075.1 Fodinibius sp. | reverse complement strand
CTTCAGCAACAAATCTCAGATATCGCTGGAGGTCGTTCTTGTATGAAAAAACAGAATTTTCAGAGAGACTTTTTTCAAGCTTAATAAATTGCAGATAGCGTTGTAACTCTTCCTCGTAGTGCATAGTATTTTATGAGTTATAATACTCATCAACAGGCGGTATAGAGTCCCCGTCTTCCTGTTCTTCTGCTTGGTTGGCTTCCGAAATTTTCGATCTATCTGGCTTTTTATCTTCCGAAGACTGATCAGTTGATTCACTTTCTTTTTCTTCGTCAGGGTATTCGACGCGGCTGTGATAAATGCCGACTAAAATATTAAGGAATGTTTCCTTAATAGTAGTCAGATCCTTGAAAGTAAGGGGAGTCTTGCTAAGTTGCCCCTCACTCACACGAGTCTCAATCATTTTATCAATGAGATTTTCGAGCTTTTGATAATTGGGGTCTTTCATGGCCCGTGAGGAGGCCTCCACACAATCAGCCAATAACAGAATGCCGGTTTCTTTAGTTTGAGGGAGTGGCCCGTCGTATCGAAAATCTTCTTCCCGAATTTCTTTTTTATCCTCATCAGCATTTTCCTGTGCCTTATCCCAGAAAAATTTGATGAGGGAAGTACCGTGATGAGTTTTTATAAAGTCGATAATGATTTTCGGCAGTTTATGCTCTTTCGCAATTTTCACCCCATTGGATACATGAGCTTTAATCACCAAAGCACTCATACGGGGCTTTAGTTTGTCATGCTCGTTTTTTTCTGTTTGATTTTCAGTAAAGTATTCAGGGTTCTCCATCTTGCCGATATCGTGGTAAAGCCCTCCTACACGACACAGAAGGCTGTTTGCACCAATGGCGCCTGCTGCCGCTTCCGCCAGGTTAGAAACCTGTAAGCTGTGGTGGAAAGAACCCGGTGCTTTTGTCATGAGTTCCTTTAACAGCGGAAGGTTCGTATCACTCAGTTCTAGCAGGCTAAAGTCGGTCGTTACATTAAAGGTTTTTTCAAATAAGAGAATAAGCGGGTAGGTAAACAGGATAAATATTGCATTAATCGCTATAAAAAATATTTCATTAGCCAATGCTGTCCATCCTTGAAAAGCCGTCATACTAAAAGCTATTACAACTATAGCATACGATAAAAATACGATGCCGGGTGTAGTGAAGAAAAACTGCGAACGTTTTTTGATGTCACGAACAGAGAACAGTCCCAAGCTACAGGCAACGGTTGTTGCTGTTACATGTTCAAAGTTGTTACCGTCAATAAGCCCTGTGAGTAACGCTAATGTAATAGTAGCCAGTAGTCCTACCCTGGAATCAAATATTATAGTAAGAATAATGGGGGCAATCGCTACCGGTACAATATAAGATGATATAGTATCCAACCCGTAGACTATAGAGCTACTTATACAAATAATTGACATTGCAATGAGCACTAGCAGGAGCATGGCATTATTTGTAAATATATAACGCCTATAAAGGTATAGGTAAAAGAAAAAGATAGTGACAATAGCGATTACAGCTATTATATCACCTCCGTAGCGGAGCCAGCGCTCCATAGCAGTAGCATTTTGGGAACGGGCTTCGGCCAAACTTTCAAGTCTGGTTAATTTTTCTTCAGTAACAATATCTCCTTTACGAATAATAACCTGTCCCTGGGCTACTGCTCCTTGTGTAGTGGATACTTCTGAGAGGGCATCATTAATATGCCTTTGGGTCTCTGCAGCATCAAAAATGATATTCGGTTGGATAACCTGTTCAAATATTGCTGTACCGGTGGATACAATCTCTTCGGTAAAGATCTTAGATAAAGTTTGCTGAGCAAATATTATCGACTCATCCAGGTCATAAAGATTAGCAATGTTACGTGTTCGTTCGGTACGCTCCTTGAGGTCACGAACGATTACTTTGTCTTGTTCCAGATCGCTTTTAGAGGTATCGATAATACCTTCGTCTAGTACTTGTTCTGTGATATCATTAATCTGACGTCTTAATACGTCGAGAACAAATTCATTGCGGATATTAAAATTAGAATTAGCAGACTGATCCTGGATTTCTGTCTGCTCATAATGGGCTAACAAGGCATCCCAAGTATCTTCTGATAAATCCAGGGGAGCATTGTTTTTCATATTTACGAATTGAAGACTATCTGATCGACTGTCATTAGCTGTATCTTCTTTAGCTATTTGCCATTGTTCATAGCTATCAAAAACAGATTCCAGATCTTGGTAGAGCGAGTCAAGTCGGTTTTGTATCTGTACTTCTGCCTGTGGATCAATATTATAAATCGGGAGCGTAGCATCTCTGATATCTTCGCGCTCTTGTGCAATGGTTTCCTGATCTTTTTTAATTGGAAAAGTAAAGGGTGCGGTTAAATTGTCAGCCCTCCATGGTTCTCCAACACTGTAATTTACCGGCTCTTTAAAGCTTGTTTGTGGTATGGATGCAATTAATATCCCTAAAAATCCAAGAATAATAATGATGCGAATATAGATATTGTTCTGCAGAGAGGAGGATTGCTCTTGTTGCTTTTTCTTTTCCCCTATAACAGGAACTTTTCGCTGTTTCTTAGGGGCCAGCCCAAGTTTTTCGAGAATACTCATAAAAATATTTAGATCTGTCTTTCAAGAGATAGTACTACCTGATAGACATTAAAATGTACCTGCAAGATACTTTGATTAACAAATTATACCAACTTACAATTTATTATGTGCTGTTTTCTAATAAAATGCTGCCGTGATTTATTCAATAAGTTTTAGAAAGTCTTTTTGGTTTAGGATAGGAATATTTTGTTGTTGGGCTTTTTCGAGTTTGCTCCCGGGAGAATTACCTGCTAGCAAGTAATCGGTGTTTCCACTTACTGAGGAGGTAACCCGGCCACCATGCTCCTCA
>JBEPXF010000105.1:0-6917 GCA_041642075.1 Fodinibius sp. | reverse complement strand
TCCTCAATTTTTTTGGTAGCCTCTTTTCGGGTAAAGTCGGGCAGACTTCCGGTAAGAACAAAGGTTTTATCAGCCAGTTTTTGTGTTTTCTGCTTGTCCTTCTCCTTTTTAAAGGTAAGCCCTGCTGCTTTGAGGGAGTAGACCATTTTTAAGTTGGTTTCATCATTAAAGAAAGCAACCACTGATTCCGCTATTGTAGGCCCAATGGCATCGATTTCTGAGATACTATCTTCATCCGAGTTGATAAGTGTCTCCATTGTTCCAAAGGCATTGGCAAGGTCACGGGCCACTGTTTTGCCAACAAAGCGGATTCCCAGGGCATAAATGAGCCTATCTAATGATTGCTCTTTACTTTTTTCTATGGCTGATAATAAATTTTGAGCACTTTTTTCGGCCATGCGTTCAAGCGGCAGGAGTTGCTCCTTGTTGAGCTCATATAGATCTGAATAATTCTTGATCAGTCCTTCCGAAACCAATTGGTCAACCACTTTTTCCCCAAGTCCCTCAATATCCATTGCATCGCGGGAGGCAAAATGAGCTATACGCTGACGAATTTGTGGGGGACACTCAGCATTGGTACAGCGCCAATCAACGTCGTCCCCTAGTTTTGTTAGCTCATGGCCACAGGCCGGGCAGTCTTTCGGCATCTTAAATGGCGGATTGCGATCTTCCCGGTCAGGATTCACGACGCTAACAACCTGTGGAATAATTTCACCTGCCTTCTCTACAACGATACGATCTCCCGGACGGATATCCTTGCGATGGATTTCATCCTCGTTATGCAGAGATGCTCGTTTGACTGTTGTTCCAGCCAGCTCTACTGCCTTAAGTTCGGCTACGGGTGTAATTTTGCCCAAACGTCCCACCTGCAGGCTGATATCATTAATGGTAGTAGTAGCTTGTTCCGCTTCAAACTTATAGGCGATAGCCCAGCGGGGCGCTTTTGAAGTTGAGCCAAGCTGTGATCTGAATTTATCTTCATTGACCTTAACCACAACTCCATCCGTTTCAAAAGGCAGGTTATGTCTTAGCTCCTTCCACTCCTTGAGTTGCTGGTGGACTTTATCAATATTCTTACACTTTTGGTAATACTCGCAGACCGGCAGTCCAAACTCAGACAACATCTGCATCTTTTCCAGCTGGGTAAGTGGTTGGGAATTCTCCAAGAGCAGATCAAAGCTAAAAAAGCGAATTGGTCGTCGTGCAACCTCTTTGGGATCCTGCATTTTAAGTGAGCCAGCCGTAGAATTCCGGGGATTGGCAAATGGCGATAACCCTTGTTCCTCCCGGTGTTCATTCATCCTTGCAAATGCCTCTCGCTCCATATAAGCCTCTCCTCTAACTTCCACTACCTCGGGATAGTTACCTTCCAGAGACAAGGGAATATCGCGGACAGTTCGGAGATTACGGGTAATATCATCGCCTCGCTCTCCGTCACCACGGGTCGCTCCTAATACCAGCTCACCGTTTTCGTATCGAAGGCGAATGGCAGTGCCGTCAAATTTTAGCTCTGCCATATAGGTGAAGTTAGTATGATTCAGCCGTTCTCGTACCCGGCGATCAAAATCATTAAGTTCCTCTTCATTGTAAGTATTATCAAGGCTCAGTAAAGGTACCGGGTGCTGAATCGTTTCAAAATCACTACTGGGCTCACCACCTACACGGCGAGTCGGCGAAGCAGGATCTTGAAGGTCAAACTTGTACTCAAGTTCTTCTAGTTCAGATAAATATTCGTCAAATTTTTTATCTGAAATAAAAGGTTGGGCTTCCTGATAATAGGCTTTATTTGCTTTTTCAAGTAAATCGCGCAGTTCATTGATACGTTTTTGGGCCTGTTTCTTATCCATGAATAAAGTTTATTAACGTTCAAGCTGACGAACGACCGAAGGGCGTGGGGCACCTATTTCAAGAGAATCAGGTAAGGGTTGCAGCCATTTAGGGTCGCCTTCAAAAAAAGATCTGTTTATTTCTATACGTTCCGTTTGGGGATTAAAAAACTGTTCCTTGAAATTTGTAATTGGATGACCATTCATTAGTAAAACAACATTATTGATTCCATCACGGAACTGAAATTCGTTAACGAATTCAAAACGTATAGCTTCACCCTCTTCAATCCAATATGGATTTAAATCTCCGGTAACATCAGTAAATACGCGAATGGGTTCCAATTTGCCGTGCGCTGCATAAAGTACTATAGAAAGAGTATCAGACAGTTCTTCTTTCGGAGATTGTAATTGATCTTCGGCTGATGGAGTCAATTCGGCACTATCATTATTCTCTATCTCTATTGCGGGAGAGTTAGACTGAAGAGTGCCAGAGGGAACCGTAGCCTGCATAGGAGTTTTCTGCTGTGAAGGGTTTTGGGTATTTTCTGTCGGAGGATAGAAATAGAACCAATAAATCAGGAACGTTGCTATACCAAATATAATAAGAGTTGTAAAGATGGGCTTCCATTTCGGTTGTTTTTTGCTGAACGGAGAAAATCGTTCAGCCATATTTACCCAGTCGATGGATGTAACCTTATCAGACCTTTTTAAAACTATATCTTTTGAGGGAGTATTGGGAGC
The DNA here is from genome assembly GCA_041642075.1 of Fodinibius sp. Classification (GTDB taxonomy): domain Bacteria; phylum Bacteroidota; class Rhodothermia; order Balneolales; family Balneolaceae; genus Fodinibius. The sequence goes on along the minus strand of JBEPXF010000105.1, from coordinate 4,350 downwards.
AGTGTAGTCGTTTTCTTTTACTACGGAATTAGTTTCTTCACTTTTATCCGCTGAACTTGCATCTGGTTCTTTCGAGCGCAGTTCATCATCAACAAGGCTCCCGTTATAGTTGCCTTTTTCCATCTGATCTAGAGCATGGATGATATCCCTCTCTTCAATAGAAAGTGTACTGGCATAACTGCGTACATAACCACGGATATACGCGGTAGTACCACTAGTATCCTGGAAAAGAGAATTATTCTCAATAGCAGTCAGGATATGCTTCGGAATTTTTGTGGACTCATGGATCTTCTCTAAACTAATTTCTTGATCCTTTCGAATGATCGCCAAATCATTTCCAAGTGATGGCATAGGGTAAATGACAGATTATATGTGATAAATAACCGTTGAAACGACCGTAAATCTAAACAAATATGACGGTAGGCAAAAGTCTTTTTAGGTAGTACAATTTTATTTGTAAGGATTTGGTGGCTAAATGATCTTACTTAGAAAAGTATTCAATGAAAAAGATGTTTCAAAATATGGTCAAAGGCATCTCGGAGGTGATATTTCCCAATGTATGTGCCTGCTGTGGACTTGAAAATACGGAACATCAGCGTCAGCTGTGTTCATTTTGCCTTCAGGAACGGTTTGTGGATGCAAACCCCGATAATACCTCTGTTTCAAGCGATATTATTTTACCGAAAGGTGTGGTTGCTCAACACGCACTATGGCAGTTTGACAAGGGAGGTGACCTGCAGGATTTATTACATTTATTGAAATACGAACAGTTAACAGGTATTGGGGTAGATTTAGGACGTGAATTGGGAATCCGGACAAAAAAACATCCTTTTTTGAGGCAAAAACTCAGCCTTTCTCCAGCTGTCCTTTTGCCTGTTCCATTACACTATCTAAAGTTTCGCTACAGAGGGTTTAACCAAGCATTTAAAATAGCTTTGGGATTTCAGCAGATTTGGAACGATCTAGCAATTTGTGATATTAAAAGCGTAATAAGAAATAAAAATACGCGCACCCAAACAGGGCTTTCTCTGAAAAGACGTCGTCAAAACTTGAAAAATGCATTTAAGGTAAAAAAGCCGGCTGTGATAGAAGATAAGTTTATTATTATTATAGATGACGTTTTTACCACTGGAGCAACTACTTTTGAACTTGCTCATACGGTTTTGGATAGTGGTGCCAAAGAAATAGTAGTGTTGACGGTTGCACAGGCTTGATCCTCAGTATTAATTCGTTTTTTCAAAAAAAGAAGGATATTTTTAAGGTTATGAATAGATTTAGCTCACAACGTCAAAGTTTATTTTTAGAAACAAAACTGGGTATTGTTACCCGAACAGGAGACTGGTTCCATACCACATCCAAACATATCAAAGAGTTTGTCCCAGGACTTTTGGAAAAACGATCACTTGATTTACTCGTGGAGGAAGCTATTGCCTGGGTACGTAGTGCAGACAGCCTCTCCTTAACCCTGTTACTGGTATTACTGCTTTTTATCCATCCCATATTTGCGGCGGTTATTGCTATTACCTTCCATTTTTTTTGGTATCGCTTTAAAAGTGGTTTTGTTACGATTTATCTGGGTAAACTGCTCAAATTCATGAATAAAGACGGGTACCTCTTAATGACTTCTTTGGTCATTATCAGTCTTTTAGGAATAGACGGTCAGTATTTGGCTGCGGGCACTGGACTTGTTTTCTTTTTCTTAATGAAATTGGGACTTCTTAAGCGGCTTTGGGATACGATTGACAAAGATAGTGAAAATCACCTAACACTTAATGATCGCGTTTTTAAGATGATTTTGGTGAGGTATGCTATGTTTTATAATATGGCACCGGCCGAAGTACAAACAATGGAAGAACGATTTAAAGAACTAGCAATAAGCAGGAAAAAGGGGAACTAGTGTGAGTATATCAAATATTTATTTAGCCCGTCATGGGGAGACCGAATATAACCGACGAAATCAAATCCAGGGCAGGGGTATTGATGCATCCCTGAATGAGACCGGCCAACTGCAGGCGAAGGCTCTGTCAGCACATATCCATACTATTGACATTGACCATTTGTACAGTAGCAGTCTAAAACGTTCTCGGGAGACGGCAGAATATGTAGGTAAATATTGTAATCTTGAGCTAGCATCGTACCGGGAGCTGGATGAAATGAACTTTGGGATATTGGAAGGCCGTCCGATTAAGGAGATAGAATTTGAGCTGCAACAGCTGCATGAAAATTGGGAATCGGGGGATGTTTCATTTGCTCTTGAAAAAGCCGAAAGTCCTCGGAATGTTTTGGAGCGAGCCGGAGGAAAAGCAGAGGCCCTCATTCGTGAAAAACACAGCTCAAATATCTTATTTGTTCTACATGGCCGTCTTATACGGATTTTAGTTTCACATTGGTTAGGCATGGGACTCTCATCAATGCATAAAGTTGCTCATAGCAATGGTGCTTTATACCACCTTCAATGGGATGGAAAACAGTTTAGATCAGTCTTTTTAAATAATACTGACCATTTGATAAATGGAAGTATGGACTCAAGATCGAATGAAGAATGGTCGATAATTGAGTCAAAATAGTTTAGAAAAGTATTTGAGGTTTAAGTAATTATGAGTGAAAAGGTACGCAAGATGTTTGCGGATATCGCCGATGATTATGATCGGGTGAATTCTATATTATCATTTGGTGTTCATCACATCTGGCGGAATCGGGCGGTACAGTTAAGTGGTGCTCGGGAAGGGAATGATGTGCTTGATTGTGCAACGGGTACCGGAGATTTGGCTTTGAAATTTAAGGAATCCGTTGGTGACAGTGGATTTGTGCTGGGTACAGATTTTTGTAAGGAAATGATTGAGCACGCACCGGAGAAAGCCAGAGAACACAATCTAAAAGTTGATTTTGAAGTAGCGGATGCAATGAATCTGCCTTATGATGATGACCGTTTCGATATTTCCAGTATTGCATTTGGTATTCGTAACGTGGATAATCCCGTACAGGCTCTTAAAGAGATGGGGCGGGTTGTTAAACCCGGTGGCACGGTAGTGGTCTTAGAATTCGGCCAGCCAAAAGGATTGCTAAAATATCCCTATGAGCTGTATAGCCAGTATATTATGCCTACTGTGGGCGGATGGATTAGTGGGAACCGGGAAGCCTATTCTTATCTGCCCAGAACGAGTGCTAAATTTCCGGCCGGGAATGAGTTCATTTCATTAATGAAAGAATCTGGTGCTTTTGCCTCTCAAATGTTCGAAAAACTAACCGGAGGTATTGCCTATGTATATGTGGGTACCGTGAAATAAAAATGTGTATATTAAATCCTAAATTTTACTACGAAAAACATTTTTTATCATGTCAGTAATGCAAATCGAAGCAATCAAAAAAGTATTACCACATCGTTATCCGTTCTTATTGGTAGATCGCGTTTTAGAACTAGAAGAAAAACGTATACTTGCCTATAAAAATGTTACGGTAAACGAGGACTTCTTTAATGGTCATTTTCCGGGAAAACCATTAATGCCGGGCGTATTGCAGGTTGAAGCATTGGCACAGACAGGTTGTATTATGTTAACTGAAAACCACATTGAAAATCCCGATGAAAGTTTGATTGTGTTTACGAATATTAATCAGGCAAAATTCCGGAAGTCAGTGGTACCAGGCGATCAACTTATGATGGAAGTATTTCTGACAAATCGTCGGCGAAATTTTACTACCATGGAAGGTACGGCGCGTGTGAATGATAAAGTTGTTTGCGAGCTTGAAGCTACCTCTGCAATTGTACCTAAAGAAGAAGAATGAGTACTCAATCTTCAAACCGGCCGCCCAAAGTAACAACCCAGACCATTGTGGATATGAAGGGGGAAGAGCGAAAGATTAGTATGCTCACAGCCTATGATTTTACGATGGCTAAAATTATTGACCGCGCGGGTATTGATATTATTCTGGTAGGTGATTCAGCCAGTAACGTCATGGCTGGTTATGATACTACGGTACCTATGACGCTAGATCATATGATTTATCATTCTTCCTGCGTAGTGCGCGGGGTAGATACTGCGCTCGTTATTGCAGATTTGCCTTTTATGAGTTATCAGGTAACGCCCAAGGAAGCTCTGATTAGTGCAGGTCGCATGATGAAAGAAGCGGGTGTTCATGGTGTAAAGCTTGAAGGAGGGAAGCCGGTTATTAAGACCATCAGAAAAATTGTAGAGGCGGGTATTCCGGTTATGGGGCATCTTGGACTTACCCCTCAAAGCATTTATAAGTTTGGAACTTATAAAGTGCGGGCAACCGAAAGTGAGGAAGCACAGCAACTGTTGGACGATGCTCATAAGTTGGAAAAAGCCGGATGCTTTTCAATAGTATTGG
>JBEPXF010000104.1:0-9878 GCA_041642075.1 Fodinibius sp. | reverse complement strand
CCGAACCCGATTATTTTGAACAGAATGTATGGTAAATTCAATATTTTTGTAATACACACGCTCTCCTACATTCGGAATGCGCTCGGTAAGATTATACATAAGTCCTCCGAGCGTCTCAAAATCATCTTCCTCAGAAGTTAGCGTAGATTCAAGAACTTCCTCCATATCATCCAAGTCAATTTTGGCGTCAAACACATATACCCCGCTTCGAAAACGGGTAAACAGCTGTTCTTCCGCTCCATCGTATTCGTCGGATATATCACCAACAATTTCTTCAAGGATATCATCCAGTGTAATTAACCCTTCTGTGCCACCATATTCATCCACTACAATTGCGATATGTGTTTTTTCCTGCTGAAAATCACGAAGTAGGTCATCAAGTTTTTTAGTGGAGGGTATAAAAAGTGCTTTTCTGGCAATAGTGCGCCAATTTATGGTTGTCCGCTCTATATCAGAATTAATGTAGGGAAGTACATCTTTTGAATGAATAATCCCCAGGATATTATCAAGATCATTCTCATATATAGGCATACGAGACAGTCCTTTTTCCCGTATTAGTGTTAATACTTCATCGAGGGAATCCGTCGTAGATATCGCTACAATATTAACCCGGGAGGTCATAATTTCCCTCACGCTGATATTCCCGAATTCTATTACATTTTCAATGATCTCTCGTTCATCTCTTCTAATCGATCCTTCTTCTTCACTGACTTCAGCCATCGTCATGATATCTTCGGAAGTCATTTTGCTATTCGGTTTTGGAAGACGTTCCTCCAGGCTGAGTGTACTGTTTGCTATAAGAGCTGCAAGTGGTTTAAGTAAAATATAAAAGAAATAGATAGGACGACTAATAAGCCTGGCATTTTTTAGCGGTTCATTGATAGCAATGACCTTTGGAGTTATTTCACTCAAAACCAAGATCGAAAATGTAAGTACGATAACTTCTGACAAATAAATCCAAAACTCTGAAAACCCATAATAAGCTATAATATTACCGGTAACCACCGCCGCAAGGATTGAAGTCACAATATTAGCAAAGGTATTTCCAATCAGTATAGTCGCCAGCAAACGGCGCGGGCGGTTCAACATCTTACTGATCAACTTATCTTCGGTTCGGCCATCATTCTCTAAGATGGAGCTATGTTGAGAAGACAGCGAAAAGAAAGCAACTTCAGATCCTGAAAAAAGGGCTGAAAATATAAATCCGATAATGATCAGAGAAATCTGGATAATCAATCCAACCGGATCTATTGTCGAAGACAGTTCGACAATATCAGCCGACTGCAGAAAGGTAATCAAAAATAAACTATTCGGTTCGTCCAATTAGTTATGGGACTTCATTTTTTTCTAAAGCTATATACTTCAAGCTTCTGGTGCAAGAATGAAAAAGCGACAGAACTAAATAATCCTGTCGCTTTTTCTTTAAGTAAGTGAGCTTTATTAGAATGGCAAATCATCATCCATATCATCAAAATCTTCACTTAAATCAACGTTGCTGGAAACGGGTTGAGAATTATCGGGTTGTGAAGGTACACTCTCACCACCTTCGCTGCTTCCTTTGCTATCCAGCATGGTCATTGTAAGCGCTTTTATCTCTGTAGTATAGCGCGTCTGACCTTCTTTATCTTCCCACTGGCGTGTCTGAATAGGACCTTCGATATATACCTGTGATCCTTTTTTGAGATATTCCTGGCAAATTTCCGCCAAACGTCCCCAAGCAACTACCCGGTGCCATTCCGTATTTTCCTTCCATTCACCTTGCTTATCTTTGTAACGTTCAGAAGTTGCAACTGATAAGGTTGCTACCGCAGTATTTGACTGTGTATAGCGTACTTCAGGATCACGCCCAAGTCGGCCGATGATCATAGCTTTATTTAATGAACTCATAATTGTCTCCGTTTTGTTTAGTATTTCTCTCTAAAGGTAAGTAAGATATATTTCGGAGCAAATCCTTACAGAAAATTTTTTACTTTTTTTAGCTCTTACCTTACTTACCACACTTTTTAAGGCTTTACAGCACATGGGAAGCGATTTTAAGAGATATTTTTTTCAAAAAAATCTTCCGAATTATCTAACTCCCCTATTAATTATAAAACAGAGTATTAAAAAGCCCGATCCACTGATTTAGCAGGGTCGGGCTATATTTTTGGAATTAGTAAAATTCTATATCACTTATCTGTCAACGCCACAACGCCCGGGAGGTCTTTCCCTTCGAGGAACATCAGGCTAGCTCCACCACCAGTGGATACGTGCGAGACCACTTCTTCAAGGCCTGCCTGCTTGATAGCAGAAGCCGAATCACCACCACCTATTATTGTGGTAGCTCCCAATTTAGTTGCTTGCGCCAAAGCCTCTGCAACTGCATTCGTTCCATCTGCAAAGTTTTCCATTTCAAAAACTCCCATCGGACCATTCCAAACAACGGTCTGAGCATTTTTAATCACATTGCCGAATGAGATAGCCGACTGGGGACCTATATCAACGGCGATCCAGCCATCTTCGATTCCATCCTCATCCACTACCTTATGCTCCGCATCATTCTTAAACTCTTTGGCAACAACCGAATCCATGGGCAGTACAACCTTAATACCTTTTTCATCTGCTTTTTCCATGAGTTCTGCGGCCAAGCCTACTTTATCTTCTTCCAGAAGGGAGTCACCAATGGGCAGTCCTTTCGCTTTATAGAAAGTATAGGTCATGCCACCGCCTATAATAATAGTATCTACCTTGTCCAGCAGGTTTTCGATGACACCAATTTTATCTGAGACCTTTGCTCCTCCCAAAATGGCAACAAATGGTCGTTCAGGATCATTGATGGATCCGCTTAAATACTTAATTTCTTTTTCCAGCAAAAAGCCCGATACAGCCGGCTGCAAAAAGCGAGTAACACCCGCCACCGAAGAATGTGCACGATGACTGCTGCCGAAAGCATCATTACAAAAAAGATCTCCATGTGCAGCCAATTGCTTACAAAACTCCTCATCATTTGCCTTTTCTCCCGCATGGAAACGAACATTTTCAAGTAAAACTATTTCTCCATCCTCCGCTTGCTTAATTACATCGGTGGCTTTTTCACCTATGCAATCTTCTGCAAAATGAACGGTGGTATCTACCAAGGTCTGCAGGTGCTCTGCAACCGGTCTCAAACTCAGTGATTTATCGAACTCTCCACCGGGACGCCCCAAGTGACTCATCAGGATAAGTTTTCCTCCTCTCTCGGTTACAAATTTTATTGAAGGCAATGCCTGAACGATGCGGTTGTCATCTCCTATCTGGCCATTTTCAATCGGCACATTGAAGTCAACCCGCATGAGCACCTTCTTTCCTTCAACATCAGCATCTTTCAACGTCATCTTATCCATAATAAATATCTTTTCGTGCTTAAATTAAAAGTCGCCTCAAGATACAACGGCAACACACATTGATCAATCCAAATAACTAATTTTATTATACTCCTGTTTAGGGAGGTTTCCCATTTTACGGACTGCTTTTCTAATCAAATTTAAATATCTTTGATAGGTTAATTCGAACCTTGAAGCAGGAATCATGAAGACCGTTTATTTCGATCACGCTGCCACTACCCCCCTTGATGAGCGCGTATTTGAGGCCATGAAGCCTTATTTAACCGAACATTTTGGAAATGCCAACTCAGCCCATCAAATGGGAAATCAGGCCAAGGTAGCAGTCGAAGATGCACGAGAAACCATTGCCGATATCATTGGTGCGGAGCCGGCTGAAATTATTTTTACCAGCGGCGGCACTGAAAGCGATAATTCTGCCATAAAAGGAGTAGTTAAGGCATCCGGTAAAAGCGAGGTGGTTACCTCTCCACTTGAGCATCATGCGGTTCTTCATACGGCTGAGGCCCTTAAACAAGACGGAGGCCGACCTGTATATGTAGAGCCAAATCCGGACGGTACGATAGACCCGCAAAGAGTAGCAGATACAATTACAGAGAATACAGCGCTCGTATCCCTTATGCATGTGAATAATGAGATCGGTTCTATCAACCCGCTAAAAAAAATATCGGAAGTGTGCAGAGAGCATAATATTCCCTTTCATTCAGATACGGTTCAGAGCATAGGAAAGCTGCCGGTAAATGTCGATGAGTTGGGACTCGATTTTCTGAGTATGAGTGCCCATAAGATATATGGACCAAAAGGTATCGGGGTGCTCTATATGCGACACGCCACCCCATGGCTGCCCTGGATGCACGGTGGATCTCAGGAACGCCGCCGGCGTGGAGGCACGCTAAATGTTCCCGGAATAGTTGGACTGGCCAAAGCGCTGGAACTGGCGGTAGAAGAGATGGATCAACATATTCGACATTTTAAAAAATTACGCAGCCGTCTGGTTTCCGGACTGGATAAAAAGTTTGGCGACAGTTATCAAATAAACTGTAACAAAGACAAATGCGCCCCGCATATTGTTAATCTCTCTTTTACTGATACCGGAGAACAGTTTGATGGAGAGATGCTGTTGCTAAACCTGGATGTGGAAGGGATATGCGTATCCAATGGATCGGCCTGTACTTCCGGAACGGTAGAACCTTCGCACGTGCTCCATAATATTGGTTTGGATAATAAGATAGCCAATTCAAGTATTCGCATCAGTATGGGGAAAGATAATACCAAGGATGATATCGATTACCTGTTGGAAAAGCTGGAAGTTGTTATAAATCGCATGACCACAAAAGCTCCCACTTCTTAATGAGTACTTCCAGACGTATTTGCGTTTTTTGTGGTTCAAAAAAAGGAAACAACCCTGCTTTTGCTGAAAAAGGAAAAATATTGGGGCAACAGCTGGCGAGCAATGATATTGAAGTTGTTTATGGAGGCGGATCGGTCGGCATTATGAATGAAGTTGCCAACGGAGCGCTTAACAATAATGGAAAGGTCCACGGTGTTATTCCGAAACATCTTAATGATCGTGAGCATGCCCATCCGGATATCACTGAACTCCATATCACAAATTCCATGCATGAGCGAAAAGCAATGATGGCAGAATTATCTGATGCTTTCATCGCGCTTCCAGGTGGTTTCGGGACATTTGAAGAACTTATGGAAGCCATTACCTGGCTTCAGTTAGATATCCACGAGAAACCTGTCATTCTTTTCAATATCGATCACTACTACGATCAGCTTATTGCTTTTATAGATCACGCTGTGCAAAACGGATTTATAAGTCCACAGAACCGTACCCTTCTAAAAACAGCTAACAGTATCGAAGAATGTCTTGACCATCTTCCCTTTTATAAATAGCTGACAATCTCATTCCCTTCTATATAACTGCCAGCATTAACCCGCTAATCCTGACCAATCTGATAATGTTGAAGCGGCTCGGCTCCAAGCAAATGCTCTACAAAATAATTCCACCGTACTTTAATAAAATAATCGGTGCCCGACATCCCATGATCTTCGTTTGGCATAATCAGCAGATCAAAGCTTTTGCCGGCTTTTATTAACGCATCGGTCATCCGCATGGTCCCGGTGGGATGTACATTATCGTCCATATCGCCGTGAGCCAATAACAGGTGACCTTCCAGATTCTCTGCTAAATTAATATTTGACTGTTCCTCATAGTGTGGTCCCTCCGGATAATCCATATAGATTTCCGGCCAGAATGCCTTCGCTATGCGGTGATCATGATTTCCCGCAGAAGATACCCCCACTTTATAAAAATCGGGATGCTTCATAACAGCCCGCGCTGCATCATATCCGCCTGCCGAATGCCCATAGATACCCACTCTGCTAGTATCCATATAGGTATATTCTTCAGCTAATTCTTTAATAGCTTTAATATGGTCTGGTGATCCGATATCGCCAATATTTTTCCAGGAATAATCCTGGAATTCCTTGGAACGTCCGGCAGTTCCAAGTCCATCTACGGTGACCACAATAAACCCCAGTTCCGCTAATGGCTGGTCACTGTTTTGATATCCCCCAGCAAAACTCTTGGGCGTTCTGACTGCCTGTGGACCCGAATACGTACCGTCGATAACAGGATATTCTTTATCCGGATCAAAATTCGACGGGCGGAAAATTACTCCATATATATCCGTTTCTCCGTCCCGTGCCTTAACACTAAAAGGTTCGGGATACTGCCATCCGGTAGCCAAGAGTTCCTTAATATCCGTTTCCTCCAGTTTCATAATCACCTTACCATCCGAACTTCTTCGCAACACAGAAGTGGACTTTTTATCTACCCGGGAATAGGTATCCACAAAGTAGTTATAGTCGGAAGAAAAGTTGATGTCGTGATCCGCATTCTCAGGCGTCAACAGCCGAAGGTCCGAACCATCAAAATTTACGGAATAAAGATGCTCAAGATAGGGATTCCGGTCAGGTTCCCGTCCCCCAGCAGTAAAAAATATTTTCCGGTTTTCTTTATTAATATGTTCAATGTCGTAAACCACAAACCCGCCCTGAGTAACCTGCTGTTTTACTTCTCCCGCACTCAGATCATACAAATAAATGTGACTCCAACCATCCCGTTCGGAAAGCCATATAAATTCATCCGTTTCAGGCAAATATTCTGACTCCGATTTCCAGGGGTCCACATAGGTATCGCTCACTTCCCTGAATACCGTATCTACAACACCATTTTCAGCGTTCGCTCGCAGCAAGGTAGCAGAACCATAGCCCCGTTCACGAATTATCATATGGAGTGTATCACTGCTGTCTCCATACCAGTTCCAGTTGCCAACAATAAGATCATCATAGGGCCCGACCTGTATACGGGTACGTCTTTTATCTTTGATATCAAATACGTAAGGAATCTGCTTAGCTACGCTGTCTTCCCCGGGGAGCGCCCGATAATAAGACACCGATTGTGCCCGAAAGCTCTCCTCCGGTACATACTGTAACAGATACATCAGTTTGGCTTTACGCAGATCAAGTTTATGGGCAAATAGCTTTTGGGAATTCGCCGACCAGGATACATTAAACCGCAAGTCCTCTCGCTCTTTTTCATTGGGACCTTCCTGCTTCTTCCAGGCCCACGGTTGAGAAGCACCATAAATCATCTCTTTATTTCCGTCTTCTGTAAGCTGGTACTCCTCCCCTGTTTTATTATTCTTTACCCACAGGTTATAATCCTTCCGGGCTATCGTCCATTTGCCATCCGGCGATTCTGACAGCTGACTCTGATCATACCACTCAGCATCTTCTTCCTCTTCTTCAAGCTCATAAACATCCAGTATCTCCAAATCCACTTTCCATTTTTTATCATTATAATAAAACTCAAGACTTTCATCTTTCGGATTCCACTCCAATCTACTCAGCGGCAAGTCATAAGGATCAATTTCCTCTCCAACTTTTGCTGACAAATTCCCAGCCAGTTCTTTCTGATCAAAGAAAGCCTGTCTCTGTTCTTCTTCTGCATCCACAAGAAAGTATTCCTCACCCTCTCGGGTATCCACCCGATACCAGAATTTGGGTTGTTCTTCAGCCCAATGAGGATTCACATCCGCCCCGAAAACCAATTCATTTACGTTCTGATATAAAAACTGCTCGGCTCGCTGGTAATCTTCTTTGGCTATATCTTGTGCCTGTACCTGCAATGCAGCTAAGCCAAATAAAATGAGCCCTATTATTATTTTACCAGATCTATGCATAGAAATATATTCTTAGTTTCAACAAGTTTTTTTAATTAGACTTACCTATTTATTCTGCCTTGAAAATCCCGGCAGTCTTTTATCTCAATTCAATTCCTCATAAAAACGCCAGTTTGTTTCGAAATCTTTAGGTGGTTTCTGTTCCGTTAAAATTTTTCGGACCATTTCAATGGGCATATTGCCATTTTTAAGTATCCGGTTATGAAAATTCTTATCGGACATATCACCATTTTCAACGAGTTCATTATATAAGGCACGAATTTGCAGACCTCCCAGCATATAAGCTGCCTGGTAGAGCGGAGGATAATTCGCTTCAAAAGAACGGCGTACTTCAGCTTCCGCATTCTTATATTCATGGCCCACTTTTTCAACAATAAAGTCGATCGCTTCCTGGGGACTCATTTCTCCCAGGTGGAAGCGCAGTGAAAAGATAATGCGTGCTGCCCGATGCATTCGCCAGTACAGCATGCCAATGCGCTCTTCCGGAGTTTCTGGGAAGTCCATACCCCAAAGCTGAAGCTCCCAGTATAACGCCCATCCCTCGATCCAGAAAGGAGTACGAAAAGCATCACGGTATGGATGATACCGGTCCGTCATAAATCCCTGCAGATGGTGTCCCGCAATAAGCTCATGATGTACCGTAGCGTTAGAAAAGTTAGGATTATTCCCCCGCATGCTCATCATTTTTGCCTCATAATCCATGGTATTCGTGGGATAGGAAATGCGAATTACCCTGCCGCCCAGAAAAAACGGATTAATAAGCTGGCGTTCGGGCGTCATCATCTCCATACTCCAGGTTTCCTTAGCCAGTTCTGGTATGGTCAAAAGTTCCCGTTCTTCAAGGAATTCGATAGCCCGGATAGCCAAATCATAAATAACTTCTGGTTGTTTCCCCGGCGGCACATAGGTGTTTTTAGTATGCTCAAGGGCGGCATGCCAGTCCTCTCCGTAACCCAGATCTTCTGAGGCTTGAAGCATCTGATCCAGACACCATTGGTACTCTTTTTCAGCAAGCCCGATAAGTTCTTCAGGAGTATAGGGGATCATTTCATAATCAAGAAGTTCCAAAAGCTTTTCTCTTCCTACCGGATCCCCAATAATGCCGCTGCCGTCATCCTTGTGCGACTGATCAACGGTCCACTCCTCAAGAAAAGCAGCATAGTTGGATAGCGTGGTGTCTGCCTCTTCATAAGATTCCGGAGCCCACCAGGTTACATCGGGATCATATCCGTCATAAAAAGTGAACACATTTTCCAGTGTCTGCCGTAAATTTTTCACAACCTCAACTGATCGACGGGTTTCATGAGGTTCCAGTCGTCCCTGATCTTTTATCTGCTCTTTATTTTTCCGTACAGTCTCTGCAAGTGAATCCAACTGCTCTGCGAAACGGCTGCCTTCTATATCGGCTCCCACCCTTCTTTTCTCCTGCAGGTTTTGAATAATATCGGCAAAGCGAATGGTTGGCTTTATATCGTTATAGCTTGAACGCGACTGCTGAAGCTCCTGCAGATCCCTTTGGATGTTTCGCCGTAGCAAAATAAAATCGACCGCTTCAGAAGTATTGAGATCACTGTAATCCATCTCATTGAGCCGGTTAAGCCAGCTATTATGCAGCTGTTCCATGCGGTCAAAATATTTCGGGCTTTCCTCGAGTACAAAAGCACGTTCCAGGCTCCGAACATCTGCCTGATATTGCTCAACGGTAGTATATAACCGGCTGACAGATTCCGGCTGGGCATGCAAGGAAGCTGTTGCAAAAAAGATTAAAAAACAAACAGTTATATATTTTAAGCAATTCATAGTCATCCGATTTAATTAATTACTAACAAGCTGTACTTTGTTATTTTCTTTACCAAGTGGAATGACAAACGCCCCGCGTTCTTGCTTCCATTCTTTTTGAGGTTTGAAAGTACCTACTTTTTCTTTTTTAGCCGGTTGATTAATACGCAGGCGAGCTTCTTTGATAAACTCATCCTCTTCTTCCAGTACTAACTGAACTTCTTTTGTATCGGGATTAAAACGAACTTCATCAAACTTACCGGCATCCAGTGTAAGCCATAGTCCCATGGGGGCCAAATAAAAACGGGAACGAGCTGAATTCAGGGGTTCTACGGAAATCCAGTTTTCGCCGTGCTCTAAATTTCCACCGAAAGCCAGCCAGCCAAACTCGGGATGATCAATTAAATAGGTCCCGGTATTTACGGCATGCCCAAAGAAACCGGATCCGTAATCTCCTGAATAGCCGTCAATTGCCAACGTAGAC
>JBEPXF010000103.1:0-9916 GCA_041642075.1 Fodinibius sp. | reverse complement strand
GCGGCGTGGCTGCGTCAGGGTTGCCCCCATTGCGCAAGATTCCTCACTGCTGCCTCCCGTAGGAGTCTGGGCCGTGTCTCAGTCCCAGTGTGGGGGATCATCCTCTCAGACCCCCTAGCCATCATCGTCTTGGTAGGCTTTGACCCTACCAACTAACTAATGGCACGCAGGCTCATCTTTAGCCGCCCGAAGGCTTTAACAACTGTCCCCATGCGGGGCCGCTGCATCATCGGGCATTAGCTCACCTTTCGGTGGGTTATTCCCGTGCTAAAGGCAGATTACCTACGCGTTACTCACCCATCCGCCGGTCTCCGGGGCCCCGAAGGGCCCCTTCTCCCGCGACTTGCATGTGTTAAGCCCGCCGCCAGCGTTCGTCCTGAGCCAGGATCAAACTCTCCATTGTATATAACACCAATAAATAACTTTGAGTCTCTGGCTCGATATGTCTGTCTCATCGCTCCCGGCATAAACCGAGATCGACAAGGGCTCGACGTGCGATCGTCTGTATATTCTACCCATCATGTAAAAGAACATCCGCCTCCCGAAGAAGACGACCCGCGTTTGCAAGGCGCTGCAATGATAACCATCTTTCAACCCACTTCCAAACACTAAATTTGTACTGCCTGAATTCGAATAAACTTTACATACTGCTTATTCGAGGTTTACTTCCAAGGCGATGCAAAGATAAAAAATTTTAGTTCCAATACCAAACTGGAATTGAAACTAAAATATACTTTCCCTTTATAAAAAATTTTGTATTATAATAGAAGAAATGCAGTTACTCTTCTTCCAAATTGCCTATATCTCCTGGCTTATCTGTACCTGCAGAAGAATCTTTCGATTTTTCTGATTCTGAAGAAGCAGTTTTCGTAGATTGGCCTGCGCGGCGTGTACGCTTTCTTTTTTGACTGTCTTCAGGCTTGATATCATTATAATCCACAAGCTCCATTACAGCCATTTTTGCGCCATCTCCGGAACGATTACCAATCTTTATCACACGAGTATAACCTCCAGGCCGATCCATTGCTTTTTGAGCAACTTCATCAAATAGATGTGAAACAGCCTGTTTGTCCTTGAGTTTAGAAAAGACTTGACGCCTGTTATGGGTCGTGTCTTCTTTAGCACGTGTAATCAATGGTTCAACATAACTACGAAGTTCTTTCGCTTTCGCTTCAGTAGTTACAATTCTATGTTCTTTTATAAGGGCAACAGAAAGCGAACTCATAGTTGCCTTTCTGTGTGCAGGGGTTCTACCGAGTTTTCTTCCTTTTACTAAATGACGCATTTCTTCCTAAATTCCTTTAAGAGTTATCTAAATACTTACTTACATCCATTCCAAAATGGAGGTCCTTGCCTTCGATTACCTCAACAAGTTCAGCCAAGGATTTTTTACCAAAGTTTCTAAATTTCAGAAGATCTTGTTCGTCTCTGGTTACCAGTTCTCCTATCGTATTGATATTCGCTGACTTAAGGCAATTATAAGAACGAACACTTAAATTGAGATCTTCAATACTTGTTTGCAATAAATTTGCGATACGCTGTTTTTCTGCATCGACTTCTTCCTCTTCTTGGGTAAAAGGTTCATCAATTTCTTCGGTAATAAACTTCTCAATATGTTCCTTGAGAATTTTCCCGGCTATAGTGAGTGCCTCTTTGGAATTAATTGATCCATCTGTTGTGATATCCATCACCAGCTTTTCATAGTCAGTATGCTGACCAACTCGTACATTTTCAACGTCAAACTGAACCTGTTTTATAGGAGTATAAATGGCGTCAATGGGGATCAAGTTTACATCTTCAGAGGTATCCACATTTTGTTCCTCAGCAGGTACATATCCACGGCCACGCCCTAAACGAAGTTCTATCTCTAATTCTGCATCCTCTGCCATCGTCGCAATAACCAAGTCAGGATTTAATACTTCATAATCGGCCGTTGCTTCAGCAATATCTGCTGCTGTAAAGGTTCCTTCTCCCGATTTAGAGATATGTATTACTCCGCTGCTCTTTTCAACTTGGCTAAAGCGGACTTCCTTGAGATTCAAGATTATTTCATAGACATCCTCTTTAATCCCATCGATACTTGAGTATTCATGTTCTACTCCCTGTATTTTAATCGCATTGATCGCTACTCCAGGTAATGATGATAACAGTATTCTTCGAAATGAATTACCAACTGTTACTCCAAATCCTCTTTCAAGGGGTTGCAAGATAAAAGTTCCAAACGTATCCGTTGCTTCTTTAACATCAAGAGGCTCGGGCATCTGTATGCTATAATTGCTCATAATTTAAGCGTTATCGCACTAAATGGTTAAAATTACTTAGAATAAAGTTCAACAATAAGCTGAACATTTATATTTTCAGGAATATCCTCGACTTCAGGAAGATTTAAAAACTTGCCTGACATCTCCTTTTTATCAATCTCGATCCACTTATATTTTGTGGTAGGAGCATGTTGCAAAGAATTATTAATTACTTCCAAATTTTTCGACTTAGGCCGTACACTTACCACATCACCCGGCTTAAGTTGATAGGAGGGGATATTCACCACCTCTCCATTTACTACTATATGTTTATGACTCACCAATTGTCGGGCTTGTCGGCGTGTTCTCGCAAAACCAAGACGGTAAACGGTATTGTCCAAACGGCTTTCCAAATACTGAAGCAGTATATCGCCAGTAACACCATCCTTTGCGTTAGCTTTGTCGAATAAGTTCGAGAATTGCTTTTCTAACAATCCATAAGTGTATTTGGCCTTCTGCTTTTCCTCGAGTTGAATTGCATATTCAGATTTTCGTGAATACCTGGATCTTCCATGCTGACCCGGCCCGTAGGGCTTGCGCTCAAGTGCTTTACTGGGACCAAATATTGGTTCCCTAAAGCGTCTTGCTTTTTTCTGTTTTGGACCTGTATATCTTGCCATAATAACTATTAACTTTCTGCTTTATACTCTTCTTCGTTTAGGGGGTCTGCAACCATTGTGCGGAATTGGAGTACGATCTTTAATAGACGTCACTTCTAATCCACTGGAAGCTAATGCTCGCACGGCAGCTTCACGTCCCGAACCGGGACCTTTAACAAATACCTCTACCCGTCGCAACCCCATTTCATAGGCAGTTGTTGCTGCAGTTTCGGCACTAAGCTGTGCGGCATAAGGAGTATTTTTTCGTGACCCCTTAAAACCCTCTTTACCCGCAGATGACCATGAAATAGCATTGCCATCGGCATCAGTGACTGTAACAAGTACATTATTAAAGGTGGCTTTTATAAAAGCCATTCCATTAGGATCTGAGAGCTGACTTCTTTTCTTCCGTTTTTTGGCCGGAGACCTACGTTTTTTCTTTGCCATTGATTATCTCGCTAATATTATTTTTTAGGAGCTGATTTCCTACCTGCTACCGTACGCCGTTTTCCTTTACGCGTACGTGCATTAGTTTGTGTATTTTGTCCGCGAACGGGTAAACCTTTCCGATGTCGTGTTCCTCGATAGGAACCAATTTCAATCAGACGTCGAATATTTGCTTTCACCTCACTCCGTAAATTTCCCTCGACCGTATACTCATTATCAATCTTAGTACGTAGTTCGGTTACTTGCTCATCGGTCCAATCCTTCACCTTGGTATTGTAATCGATCTCTAACTCATCTAATATTTCCTGAGCAGTTGAGCGACCAATA
Organism: Fodinibius sp.; assembly: GCA_041642075.1. Taxonomy (GTDB): domain Bacteria; phylum Bacteroidota; class Rhodothermia; order Balneolales; family Balneolaceae; genus Fodinibius. The sequence goes on along the minus strand of JBEPXF010000103.1, from coordinate 6,243 downwards.
CCAAATATATAGGTCAACCCTATTTCGCCTCGTTTCTCTTTTGGTAAATCAATTCCAGCAATTCTTGCCATAAAAACAAATTCAGATTTTTATCCTTGCCGCTGCTTGTGGCGTGGATTCTTCTTGTTGATTACATATACACGACCATTGCGTCGTACAATCTTGTCGTCAGAACTTCTCTTTTTTACTGAAGATCGGGTCTTCATAATACTAAACTCTTTTTAATTAGAATTTATTTATAACGATACGTAATACGTCCCTTACTTAAATCATAAGGAGACATTTCCACGGCGACTCTATCACCGGGAAGAATTTTTATATAGTACATTCTCATTTTCCCCGAAACATGAGCTAAAATCTCATGTCCGTTATCAAGTTCGACGCGAAATTGTGCGTTAGGTAACGCTTCAATAATTTCGCCATCTTGCTTTATTGGCTCTTGTTTAGCCATGTCAAATATCTGCGTTTATTCGGTTTTTCGTTATCTCTTTAATATAATCAAAAGTACTTAGAATTTCAGCCTTTCCTTCACGAACTACAATATCATGCTCATAATGAGCGGCATTCTTGCCGTCTTGGGTAACAACGGTCCAGCCATCGTCCAATGTTTTAACCTTATAACTTCCAAGCGTTATCATTGGTTCAACTGCCAGAGTCATTCCAGACCGTAGTCTGTTCCCTCTGCCTTGGCTTCCGAAATTTGGAACTGAAGGATCTTCGTGCAGAGACTTTCCAAGTCCATGTCCCACTAAATCACGAACGACTCCATATCCTTCCTTTTCACAATATGTTTGCACAGCATGTGAAATATCACCAACATTATTTCCGTGAACCGCCTTTTCTATTCCCTTGTAAAGAGATTCAAGCGTTGTTCTCAGTAATTTAACAGTCTCCGGAGAACATTCTCCAACTGCAAATGTATAAGCATGGTCACCGAAATAACCGTTCTTTTCGACTCCGCAGTCTATAGAAACAATATCACCTTCTTTTAGTTCCCTTTTCTCACTGGGGATACCATGTACCACTTCTTCATTAATGGAAATACATAACGTGCCCGGAAAAGGATTATTTTCGGGCCCATATCCTTTAAATGCTGGCCTTCCACCGTGTTCTTTTATAAACTCTTCTGCAATACGATCTAACTTGGCAGTGGTAACTCCGGGTTCAATCTTTTTTGCCACCTCTGCAAGAGTCTGAGAAACAAGCTGTGCGCTTGTTCTCATTTTTTCAATTTCAGATTCGCTCTTTAAAAAGATCATCCTTAACGACGCCCTTTCATCTTTCCACTCTTCATAAACCCATCATAATGACGCATCATTAAGTGGCTTTCAATTTGCTGAAGTGTATCAATCGCAACTCCAACAATAATAAGCAGGCTTGTACCACCATAAAACATTGCAAAGCCTGGAGTTACTCCCAACCGGGCAGCAAAAGCAGGCAATATTGCAATAAATCCTAAAAATATAGCTCCGGGGAGAGTAACTTTTGTCAAAATATTATCAATAAATTCTACTGTTTGATTCCCGGGCCGAACACCTGGTATAAATCCACCCTGGCGTTTCATAGTATCTGCCATTTCTCTCGGATTTACCGTTATAGCAGTATAGAAGTATGTAAAGAACACACAGATAAAAAAGAATATAATTGAGTACGTAATTCCTGTAAAGTCAGAAGACCATGCCGTTAACATCTGTACTGTTGCATTCTCAGGAAAGAAGGTTCCGAACGTGCTTGGAATAAACATAATTGATTGAGCAAAAATAATCGGCATCACTCCTGCAGCATTTACCTTTAATGGTAAGTACTGTGTAGTACCGCCGTACACTTTTCGTCCCACTACACGCTTTGCATACTGTACCGGAATCTTCCGTACACCCTGTGTAAGTAAAACACAGAATGCGATAACAAGTATAAGTGCAGCAATCTCAACAATAACAATAATTGCATTTGCTGAAGTAGTTACTTCATTTACCAAACTGGCAGGCAGCCGAGCGATAATACCTATCATAATAAGGATAGAAATACCATTTCCGATTCCCCTGTCAGTTATACGCTCTCCCAACCACATCACAAATGTAGTCCCTGCAGTTAGAATAATAACCGAAGTTATTACAAAAGTAACGTTAGTAACTACTATAGCATTTGGCGATGTAGCCATCAAATTAATAGCAAAACCCACAGCCTGAACAGCCGTTATACCCACCGTGCCATAACGGGTTAAACGATTAATCTTACGCCTGCCTTCTTCACCTTCCCGCTGAAGCTTTTGGAAATAAGGAACAACCGCTCCCATCAGCTGAATAATAATAGCTGCAGTAATATAAGGCATAATTCCCAAAGCAAATACGCCTGCACGGGAAAAAGCTCCTCCCACAAACATATCAAAGAGTCCTAATAAACTGGAAGCATTGCCCGTACTTTGCACCAATTGACTTGCATCAACGCCTGGAAGTGTAACATAACTCCCAATACGGTATATCATTAAGATGCCAACCACATATAGAATACGGTTCTTGAGCTCTTCAATTTTAAATATGTTGCGAAAATTTTCGACTAAACTCATCTAAGACAGAGACTATTTTTTAATTCTCAATAAAACTTACACTTCCACCGGCATCTTCAACTTTTTTCTTAGCTGATTTACTGGCGTTATGAACTTCGATCTCTATTGATTTTTCAATATCTCCGTCTCCCAGAAGCTTAACAAGGTCTCCCTTCCCCGCAAGACCAGATTCAACGAGGTCGTCTAAGGTGATGACTGAATCCTTCAATTTACCTGCTTCAAGAAAGAGGTCTATAGTACCAACATTTACCGCAACATACTCTGTCCGGAAATTATTTGTAAAGCCCCATTTAGGAATACGGCGCTGAAGAGGCATTTGTCCCCCTTCAAACCAGAAACGTTCTTTAAAACCGCTTCGTGCCCGCTGACCGTTATGACCTTTACCAACCGTATGTCCGCCACGACCAGAACCCTGACCGCGTCCGATGCGTTTGCGGTTTTTCTTGTTTGGTTCGGGTGCTTTTAAATTACTTAAATCCATGATTTTATAACTCTTTATAAAGTTCTTTTAGATCAATTACCCTTCAAATACTTTATTTAAGGAAATTCCTCTCCGCTCAGCTACTTCAACCGGATCTGTGAGGTTTTTCAATCCATTATAGGTTGCCTTAACCATATTGTGGGGATTAGAAGATCCCACTGACTTGGTTAATATATTTTGCATTCCAGCTATATCTAGCAGAGCTTTAACAGGACCTCCCGCAATTACACCAGTACCTTCAGATGCAGGTCGCAGCAGTACTTCCCCAGCTCCTTCTTTTCCGGTGATGGTATGGTATATACTTCCTGTCTTCGTCATTGGCACTCGAATCAGGTTCTTTTTGGCATTGTCAAATCCTTTCTGGATGGCATCTGAAACCTCATTTGCCTTACCCAGTCCATGACCAACAACACCATCTTTATTTCCAACAACGACGATAGCATTAAAGCTAAATCGTCGTCCACCTTTAACAACCTTGGAAACACGATTAATGTGAACCAGTTTCTCTTCAAGATTTAAATTCTTGGGAGCTACGTTATGTCTTCTTCTTATTTTTGGCATAGTAATTCTTTTTAAAAGTCTAATCCACCTTCGCGAGCACCTTCAGCAAGTGCCTTAATTACACCGTGATACTTATAGCCGCTTCTGTCAAAGACGACTTTGTTTATTCCTTTTTCCTCAGCAATAGCTGCCAGATGTGTACCAACAATTTCTGCTGATTCAATTTTAGATTTTCCTTCTACCTTATCTGCAATCTCATCGGTCTGGGTAGAAACCGAAACAAGGGTCTTTCCCAAAACATCATCGATAAGTTGCGAATATACGTGTTTATTACTTTTATAAACTCCTAGACGAGGTCGGTCGGCCGTTCCGCGCACAGTTGCACGAATACGGCGACGTATTTTTTCTCGACGTAACCTTTTTTTCGTTGTCTTATCCATCGTAATAATTCTAATTAAGCTTTAGCAGCAGATTTACCGGCTTTTCTACGGACCCACTCGCCCACATATCGAATCCCTTTTCCTTTGTATGGTTCAGGGGGACGAAGAGAACGTATCTTCGCGGAAACCTGGCCAACTAATTCCTTATTAATTCCTGAAATAATTATTGTAGGATTTTTTCTTCCCTTAGTCTCAACTTCAATATCTACTCCATCTGGAGCAACGAAATAAATAGGATGAGAAAACCCAAGAGTCATTTCCAGTACACCGTTACTTATGGATGCACGGTAACCAACTCCTCTAAGTTCTAATTCCTTTTTATATCCTTCTGATACACCCTCTATCATATTACCAATAAGGGTACGATAAAGGCCGTGCAGTGCACGTTGAGACTGCTCTTCAGAACTGCGGCTTACAATAAGCTCACCGTCTTTTTCTTCAACACTGATATTATCATCAACCTTAAGAGTATCACTACCCTCACTGCCTTTTACAGTAATAACATTATTACCATCAATGCTGAATTCTACATCATCTTTTAATTCAATCGGCTGATTTCCGATACGAGACATAATTCTATAGCTTTAGTTTTAATAAACAGTGCATAATACTTCACCACCCACTTTAAGCTTGCGGGCTTCTTTGTCAGTCATAACTCCACGGGAGGTAGACATTATTACAATACCTAAACCGTTTAGAGCTCGGGGGATTTCATCGGCCCCGCGATATTCCCGTAGTCCGGGTTTGGAACGACGCTCCAACTTTTTAATGACCGGTTGTCCATAGGCATCGTACTTTAAAAACAGGCGAAGCATTCCCTGCTTACCATCATCAATATTGATATACTTATTAATGTATCCTTTGTCTAAAAGGATTTTGGTCATAGCACGCTTCAGCTTAGATGCCGGAATATCTACTCGGCGATGTCCTGCTTGCTGAGCGTTTCTAATGTGCGTTAAATAATCTGATATTGGATCAAACATAAAGTTCTTCGTTATTTTTTTACCAGCTTGCTTTTCTAATACCGGGAATTTTACCGTCGAGAGCAAGTTCACGAAACTTAATTCGTGATACTCCATACTTACGTATGTATCCACGAGAGCGCCCCGTAAGACTACACCGGTTATTTACTCTGGTTGGACTGGCATCACGAGGAAGCTTTTGTAGTTCTTCCCACTTACCTTCTTCCTTGAGTTTTTTACGCTTTTCAGCGTACTTTTCAACCGTTCGTTTTCTCTTTTTATTTCGTGCTATCCAAGCTGCTTTTGCCATAGTTTATTTGCTTGTAGATTTAATTTCGTTTCTGAAATGGCATTCCAAATTCCTTTAACAGGGCATAAGCCTCTTCATCCGTCTCAGCAGAAGTTACAAAGGTAACGTCAAGGCCATGAATATTTTCCACTTCATCGGTGTTAATTTCAGGAAAGATAGTATGCTCCTTAATACCTAAGGTATAATTTCCACGTCCGTCAAAGCTTCTATCAGGAACTCCCCGGAAATCACGAGTACGAGGCAATGCAAGATTGATTAACCGATCTAAAAACTCATACATTTGCTTCTTGCGCAGCGTTACTTTACAACCGATAGGCTGTCCTTCCCGGGTCTTGAAATTCGAGATTGACTTTTTTGCCTTGGTTGTGACCGGCTTTTGCCCGGTTATTTGAGCCACATTCTCTACGACCCGATCTAACTGTTTTTCATTCTCAACAGCCTCACCTACTCCGCAGTTAACGACAATTTTTTTTAGTTTAGGAACAGCCATTATACTCGCATAATCAAACTGTTCTGTAAGGTTTGAAACTATTTCCTCTTTGTACTGTGTATAAAGTCTTGCTTCTGCCATTCTTAATAATTACTTCTTATTTATCAATAATCTCGCCACTTGTCTTAGCATAACGGACCCATCGGCCACCGCCATCTTCCTCAATACGCTTCCGTCCTACCCGTGTTGGTTCTCCGGTAGAGGGATCTATCACCATAACATTAGATACATGGATTGCAACTTCACGTTCGATACGACCTCCCTGGGGATTCTCCTGGGTAGGCTGATCGTGATGAACACGCATGTTAATTCCTTCAACCAATACACGTTCCTTTTCAGGAAAGACAGCCAGTATACGACCTTCTTTACCTTTCTCATTACCAGCGATAACTTTTACCTCATCGCCTTTCTTAACGTGTAATTTTTTTCGTTTGTTTTTATTACGTGACATAATTCAATTCAGTTTTTAAAGCACTTCAGGCGCAAGAGATACAAT
>JBEPXF010000102.1:0-9932 GCA_041642075.1 Fodinibius sp. | reverse complement strand
TGTATAGATACGGGGTGAAACTGTGCAACCGTCCGGAGCTCGTAAAAGATTGTATACAGGAGTTGTTTCGGAACATTTGGGAGAGGCGCGAGGAATTAACCCATATTGAGTCGCCCAATGTCTATCTTTTTGTGTCCCTGCGCCGGAAAATATTAAAAAAAATAAAAGCCCGGCGTAAAGCAGGGGGAGATCTGGAAGAGGTGGATGAAAAGTTATTCATCCAGTTTGACAAAGAGGAACTCATTATCAGGGATGAAATTCGATTTCAGAAAAAAAGAGAGCTCCAGCAAGCCCTGAATCAGTTGTCCAACCGCCAAAAGGAAGTGATCTACCTGCACTATTACAACGGGATGAGTTACGGGGAAATAGAAAGAATCCTGTCGATCAACCGTCAATCCGTTCATAACCACATGTATCGTGCCATGGAAACCCTTCGCACCCTGCTGGATACGGAGATTATGAAGCTGGTGGTCACGCTGATGATCTCATTTCTGTTGTTTTATTAGAGATCATAATAGGTCTTGGGTCCCGCTTATTTTTCAGTGTTGGATACCTTTCTTTTTCTTCCAATATTTATCTCTATTCGTGCAAAGAACGTGTAATTAGCCAGGTTCAAAATCCAGTAATGGGTATATAAAACACATCATATTAATGCCGGCATAAATTTTTTTTAAAAAAAATGAGTAAGTCCGGAGTATTTACGACTCTCCTATATTGAACAAAAGAAATAGGCAAGCATATGAATAATATTTTCACACGTGCATAGAAAAGAGTACACCATAGAGGAACTTGTTCAAAATTCATCCTTTCGCCAGATGGTTAAAGGTACAGCCAGTACTAAGGAAGTAAGCAAATGGAATGATTGGATTGAGAAAAGTGACCGGAACAGGGAAAAGGCCAGACAAGCGATTGTTAAGATAGCAGGATTTGAGTTTGAGGATCCTGATCAGGCAGAGGTAGATAAAAAAACGGAGTGGACCCGGTTGTATAAGTCTACTATGGGGAAGTCCGATCCTAAAATTAAACATCGATACGTTCAGGGAAGAGAACCCTCTATTAAATGGTTGTATCACGTGGCTGCTATCCTGATCCTGGGAAGTATTTTGGGAGTGGGATTATACCTTTACCCGGAAACAGATCAGTTGTCAACGGAGTTAGAGCAGATTACCCAAGAGCGAACGATCAGAACCGAGGCTGGAGAACAAAAGACCATACGGTTTTCCAATGGGTCAAAAATTGTTCTGAATAGTAATGCAACGGTGACCTATAGCCTGGGACTGTTGCATAGTCAACCCATTGAAGTAACACTGGAAGGTGAAGCCTTTTTTGACGCGGAAAGCAATGCTGGTAAAAATCAAGCTATATTTGCGATACAGACTCCGGATGGTACGATACGGGATATCGGAACCGAGTTCCTGGTGAGCGTTGGAGATGAGTACTCCCGTGTGGTTTTGCAGCAGGGCACAGCTGAGATCAGTACCGGGGAACCGGGAAATAAAGATCAGCGTATTGCCGTGCAAAAAGGGGAGATGCTCGAGTTCAACCGGTCGGCTGTGCTAAAGAAACAAGCCGTAAACGCCACATTCTATACCTCATGGGCCACGGGATCCATGCAGTTTGATAAGACAACGATACAGGAGTTTGCCGGTTTTGTAGAACAGCGATTTGATGTAAAAGTACAGGTTACTGATTCTAACCTGGCAGATATCAGAATTGACGGCGGGGTCTATTTCAAATCACTGGAAGGACTGGTTCGGTCAGTTTCTGAAATTACTGAAATCCCGGTATACCAGTCGGAGGATCGGGAAATTGTCTATATCGGTCATGGAGTTAGCGGCGCTAATACTGAATAATACATAAAATTACCTTGCAAAATAAATAAAAGGCATGCAGTCATGAAAAATGTTATAAATCGTGATATAAAAATAGCGTTGGCAATTATTTTGATCTCCTTGACGGGCAGTTTTGTTCAAGCCCAGACGTTGGGCTCGTTGCATTTGTCTTCGGGATTGAGCCAGGAAAATGAGCTCATGATAGAGGAGGGTATTGACATGAAAGAGGCCCTGAAGCGCGTTGAGGAACAGTTTCAGGTCGTGTTTTTATACCGCACGGATACCATGAATGGCAAAAAGGTGAGAAGCACTAAGGTTCTTCCCCGGAACGTCAAACAGGCGCTGGAAAAACTGTTGGAAGGTCAGGGCCTTTCTTTTAAGTATCTGAACCCTAAAACATATGGAATTTATTCCAGTCACAATAGACAAATAGAGAATCCGATACAAGAGGGATCCTTGTTCGGAACCATTACAGATCGTAAAAGTGGCGACGTTTTAGTAGGTGCAAATGTATACATAGAAGAACTCGAACGGGGAGTATCAACGGATGTAAACGGGGAATATTCACTTGATTCTCTGCCGACGGGCGAATATACCTTGCGCGTTACCTATGTTGGATATCAGGAAGAGACCCTAACCGTTACTATTGATGAAGGGGAGAACAGTTTGAATATTGAATTACAGCCTGATCTTTTCGGGTTGGATGAAGTTGTAGTTACAGGTGTGGTAGGTGATACGGAAACGAAAAATTTGCCTTTTACGGTACAGCGTGTTACCAGTAGTGACCTTGAAAAAGTACCGAGTCTGAGCGCTGAAAGTGCTATTAGAGGAAAAGTTCCCGGTGTTACCATACTGCAGGGCAGTGGAGAGCCCGGCGCGGGTGGAATGTCGGTAATGTTGCGTGGCGCAACATCAATATCTGGCTCTAACGAGCCGCTTTATATTGTGGACGGTGTAATACTGGGAAGCGATATGCGTGATATTGAATCACTTGATATAGAAAGTGTTGAGGTGATCAAAGGAGCAGCTGCTGCAACACTATATGGCTCAAGAGCAGCTAATGGAGTTATACAGATACGGACTAAAAGAGGTGAGTATATGCAAGAGGATGCTACGCAGGTAAAATTGCGTAACGAAGTTGGGTTTAATGAACTTCCCCGAACGCTGGGCATGAATCAATCGCATGCATATCATATGAGCGGCGATCCGGATGAGCCATGGGTCGGGCCCGATGGCAACCCGACAGACGACAGGGTGGCACGTACTACAAAACCGGGAGCCACATCATTTTTGGATCAGGAATACCCGGTTCCAATATACGATCATACGGAACGTTTTTTTGTATCCAATCCCTTTTACTCGAATTATATCTCAATAGCTCGCAATATTGGGCAAACTAATTATACGCTTTCATTCAATAACACCAAAAACGCCGGTGTTCTTGAGGATTCAGATGGACATAACCGCAAAAATATACGCTTAAATATTGACAGTAATATTTTTGGAAATCTGGAAACCTCGTCGAGTATTTATTATGCGTCTTCTGTACGGGATGACGTTGGAGGATTCACCCCATTCTTCGATTTGTTATTTCAACAACCCGACGTCGATTTGGCGGAGCGCGATGAAAATGGGAGATACAAATATGAAGGGGATCCGACCTCGAACTATAATAATCCTCTCTATGATGTTGCGTACATTGACCGGGAGCGAAACCGCAACCGTATCATGGGGAGTTTTGATATACGGTATAGCCCTATTGAATGGTTAGAGCTGGCCGGAAATTTCAGCTATGACCGGACTGATACAAAAAATTCGGACTATTGGCCGACCTTTTATAATCATGTCAACAATACGAGCTTTGAAGATGGCGGATTGTCCATAAGTGAAGGATTGAATGAAGCGATCAATTCAAGTTTAACTGCTACTGCTGACAAAGATTTCGGAAACCTGGCGACACGGACACAATTCAGATATCTGCATGAATCGACGGATAATGAATATACATCCGCCAGTGGTCAGCGTTTTCTTGTTGATGGTGCCCGTACGTTAGGAGCCACGGATAATACCAGACAAAACGTTGCTTCTTCCATGTCGACTATTAGGGCCGAAGGGTATTACCTGCTGACAAACCTGAACTATCAGGACAAATATATAGTAGATGTGATGGGGCGAAGAGACGGTAGTTCACTTTTCGGTGCGGATGAGCGGTGGCATAGCTACTATCGTTTAAGCAGTGCTTATAGGATATCCGAAGAGGATTGGTTCAATATTCAACCGATAAATGAGTTTAAATTGAATGCATCGTATGGAACGGCTGGGGGACGCCCGGGATTTTCTTATCAGTATGAAACCTGGAGTGTATCGGGGTCATCGGTGAGCAAGGGAAATCTGGGAAATCGAAATTTAAAACCCGAATCAGCCAGTGAGTTGGAATTCGGTCTGGATTTGGGACTCTATGAGCAGTTTTTTCTGGATCTTAATTATGCAGAATCGGTCACCGAGGATCAGATTCTTCTGGTTCCTTTGGAAAGCTATTACGGCTTTAATAACCAGTGGCAGAATGCCGGGACGGTTGAGAGCAATACTTTTGAAGCAAGTTTGAGAGCTTACCCCCTTCAACGTCCCAATACAAGTCTCTCTTTCACATTCAATTTCGCTCGAACACGCTCCGTTATGTCTGAGTTTAACCGGCCTCCTCAAACGGTTTCTCTTTATTTTCAGAGGAGAGATAATGAGCCGTTTGGAAATTTGTACGGGGGACGATTTATAACGAATTACGCTGATTTGGAAGAGACCTATGGCGGCGACTACAGCGACTACTTTGATAAAAATGATGACGGATACCTGGTACCTGTCGGAACGGGCAATTCCTGGCAATCCATGATGTGGGGTGAAACGGTGGTAGCCGAAGACGGAACGGAGTTGGGAACCTGGGGGCACCCGGTACTTTACCATGATGAAAATGCCTTGATTGGAAACACGGCTCCTGATTTTAGTCTTTCTCTTGGTACCAACTTCGAATATAAAGGACTGTCGCTTTATACCCTGTTTCAGGGTGAGTTCGGCCACGATATTTACAATAGGACCCGGGCATGGCTCTATAGAGATAATCTTGCTTCCGAACAAGATCAGCGTGGTAAAGCCGAGGAAGCCAAAAAACCGATCAATTATTACCAGACCCTGTACCGTTCTGGAAATCCAAGTAGTCACATGGTCGAAGACGGCACTTACCTTAAGCTACGGGAGGTTTCAGTGAGCTATAGTTTTGACAGTACACAGCTTAGCTCCCTATTCGGAGGAGTAATAAGCAACATTAATATTGGCCTCATTGGGCGAAATCTCCTTACATGGACAGACTATTCGGGATACGACCCGGAAGTGGGGAACCATCCGTTACAACGAGTGGATCACAGGGTCTATCCTAATTTTAGGACTGTTTCGGGAAGTCTTGAAATTCAATTTTAATTTGAAAAAGAATGTTATCCTCATGAAATATCATACATTAGTTACAAGTTTGGTGTTGGTCACATTTGTTACGCTGGGTTGCACAGATCTCAGTGTAGATAATGAATTGAATCCAAATACAGAGGAAGCGCTTTCCCAGGTAGAGGATATTGAAGCCTTGGTGGGAAATCAGTTTCGACAGTGGGTACAGGGGGCACAGAGCCGGGGGGTTAATGACAGGATGACCCTGATGGGACTGGAGATGACGAATGGATATTCTTTTGTTTCTGATTACCTGAAATTCCCCCAGGAGCCGTTCAACAATTCTTCTTCCTATCGGTTTAATAATATTGTAACAACTCCGTGGTCTAATCTATATACGGCTATTTCTTCTTCGAATGACGGACTTGAAGCAATTGATCAGAGAGGAATGGAATTGGAAACGGAAGCTGAAACCCAGAGAATGAGGGCTTTTGCGAAATTTATACAGGGAATGTCCTATGCGTTTCTTGCAAACGAGTTTGATCAGGCCATCCTGATAGACGAGACGGATGACCTGGAAACCTACGAACCTGAACTGCATCCGTATCAGGAAGTACTCGATTTTGCTCTTGGAAAGCTGGAAGATGCCCGATCAATTGCACAACAGTATTCTTTTACGCTGCCCAATGAATGGATTATCGGCAATGCCCTCACATCCGAGGAGTTTGTAGAACTAATTAATTCGTATGAAGCGCGCTTCATCCTGCAGAATGCCAGGACGCCGGAAGACCGGGATAATGCGGACTGGCAACGAATTCGGCAGTTAATTGAAAACGGCATCGAGGAAGATTTCATTATTGAAGCAGACGGATCGGTTTGGAGTAATTTTGCCGGCATTTTACAGGGAGGTGTCTTCCGTGCCAGCTATTACCTGATCGCACGTACTGATGAAAGCGGTAACTTTGAAGAGTGGAGGACAACCCCTGCTGAAGAACGCTCTGAGTTTGTACTTGAGACGTCTGACAAGAGAATCGCCGGGCAGGAAACTGTTGAAGGTACCGACTATTCCGGTAATGAAATGACACTGGAGGCCCGTAAAAGAGCTCCGGGGACAGACTTCAAATGGGCCGGCCCTTCCCTCTGGCCGGATGCCAACGGGGGATGGTATGGCTCTCAGTATTATTATTATAGAACGGACCAGGCCTGGAATAATGGGGGCGTAGGTCCCGTTCCATACATGAAAAAAGCGGAAATGGATCTTTATCTTGCCGAAGCTCTTCTTCGGGAAAGTGAGCCTGTAGTCGATACGGAGGCCGTTGATTTAATTAACAAGACGCGTGTTGAAAGAGGAGGACTCGAGCCTGTTACGGTCAAGGACTCCTTTGATAAAGTCTGGAATGCCATGCGCTATGAATTTGATATTGAGACAACTGCTACCGGGGGAGGGTTGGCTTACTTCACAAAAAGAGGTATGGGCGATCTGAAAGGAGAGAATTGGGGAGGGTTGATTGAAGGGACCCCCCTGCATCTGCCCATTCCGGCCGAAGAACTCGATCTGCTTGAACTGCCTCACTATACATTCGGGGGCGTCGGTACAGAGGGATCTGCTCCTTAAGGGAGGTAGACAATAATCAACAGGATGTTGTCCCCTTTTTCCCGGTTATTTTTGCAAACATATCCTGAGTCCGGGTTACCTTTCGGAATACACAGTGGACTGTAGATGATTTTTTAATTTGAGATAAAATGCATAAGCAAAATATATTCCTGATATTCTTCATACTTACCTTTTTTGTCATCCCTTATACGGGGTATGAGCTTCAAGCTCAAGAAAACCCTTTCGGTTTTTTTTCTGCTCCCTATAGTTTGGATTATGAAAGAGAGATGGAAGACAATATTCTATCGGGGATTAATAATTATCTGACCCGTTACTCCGAGAAGGTTATAGAGAGGCGGCATGAATATTGGGATCGCAATACGCAATCTGTTGAAGCATACCGGGAATCTGTAGCTTCCAATCGTAACAAATTAAAAGAAATATTAGGAGTCGTTGATCCCAGGCCTTCCGTCCGTATGGTATCGGAGGGCATTGATACGGAAGGTCCGGTAGTAGGAGAATCCACAAATAGTACCATCTATCGAGTTCGCTGGACGGTGTTGGAAGGGTTAATATCCGAAGGATTACTATTGGTACCCAAGGGAGATATTACGGCTTCTGCGGTCGTAATACCTGATGTTGAGGAAGACCCGGAGATGTATGCGGGGTTAAAAGAAGGTCCCGGTACAGCGCTTTCGCTTGCAGAGTCGGGTGTTCAGGTATTGATACCCCAACTGGTTGACCGCGGCTCGAACTATTCAGGTAACAAGGAGTTGGTACCCAGAAAACCCTGGACCGGTGATGCGAAACCGGTCTCCGTGACAACCAATCAAACCCACAGGGAGTGGATATACCGGCAGGGATATATCATGGGCAGACACATTATCGGGTTAGAAATTCAAAAGGTTCTCGCAGCCGTAGACTGGCTGGAAGAAAACGCCCATGACTCCTCACTGCCTGTGGGTGTTATGGGGTATGGGGAAGGGGGACTTCTGGCTTTTTATTCATCCGCTATTGATGAGCGGATTGACGCAAGCTGGATCAGCGGTTACTTTGGTCCCCGCGAGGAGTTATGGAAGGAGCCAATCTATCGAAACATATGGGGATTATTGACCGAATTTGGAGATGCTGAGATAGCAAGCCTGATTGCTCCAAGAAATATGATTATAGAGCACGTTCCTGTTCCGGATGTTGAAGAACCTCTTCCAGTCAAAGAGGGTCAGTTGGATTACGGTCTTCCGGGCAAACTCACTACGCCGGACCGGCAAGAGGTTGAAGAGGAGCTTGACCGGTTGCATGATTTTTTCCCGGAAGCGGGCCATGTACAGCCCGATGTAGAGTTCATCAGTTCTACAAGTCACGGCTCCACAGGGGCGTTGACTTCCTTTGCCCGGGTACTGGGAAGCAAGAGTGTTCCCGATCCCGATGTATCGCTTCAGCGGTCTGTCTATGCAGGTCCTTCTTTCTTTATTGAAAAGCGTCACCATCGCGTATTTAATAATATGCAGGAGTATATACAGGAAATGATTCCTGCTTCAGATCAGCGTCGCTATGAATTTTTGCAGGGAGATATTTCGTCCGTGGATTCATGGGATGAGGATATGGAACCCTACCGCCGGGAATTCTATGAAGAGGTATTGGGTAAAATTCCCGAGCCCCTGCTTGATATGAATCCCCGTATGAGGCAAGTCTATGATGAACCCGGATGGGATGGATATGAAGTGGTCCTGGATGTCTGGCCGGGGGTGGTCTCCTGGGGTATTCTGGCCGTTCCCAAAGATCTTTCTGATGCTGAGGAGCGACCGGCAGTAGTAATGCAGCACGGTGCCAGTGGCCTTCCAAGCACACCGATTATTGTAGACAGCTACTTCCAGGTGCTTCCGGCTTTGGTTAACCGGGGATTTGTCGTGTTTGCTCCGTACAATCCCTATCAGTTTAATATTCGAAAAGCGAATGCTGTCAAAACAGGCACATTTTCGGTTATCATTCCCCAACACAAGCAAATTCTTAATTTTCTTCAGTCCCTCGACTATGTTGACGGAGAGCGCATTGCCTTGTATGGGAAGAGTTGGGGAGGTCGTACGGCCCAGACCGTTCCCATCATTCTGGACCGTTATAAAGTGGCTGTCAGTTCCGCCTATTTTAATGACTGGGTAAGGAAGATTGCCAGTGTGGACTACCGGAATTCATATTTTTTTACGAAATCAACAGGAGTTTATCATTGGAATATGGGAAATACGTTTACCCATGCCGAGATGGCATCCCTTATTGCACCCAGGCCGTTTATGGTCGAGAGTGGCTACCTGGATGGCGTAGCTGCTCATGAAATGGTTGCCTATGAATTTGCAAAGGTTAAACGTCTCTATTCTAACCTCGGCATCGGGGACCTGGCGGAACTGGAGTTTTTTATGGGGGGACACGATATAAACGGGGAGGGAACATTCCGCTTTTTGCATAAACATCTTGACTGGCCAGCCCCGGATAACCCTGCAGAACGTCAAATGATCTCTCCTCCCTGATAATCTCTAATGAAACTCACAACAATGATTAGATCATTATATTAATCCTGTAGCAGCTTTGAAGCAAACAACATACTATAGGTTATAAATCTTTTAAATTAACTAACAAACATAGCTTATGAACGTTAACCGACGCCGCTTTTTAAAAAATTCTCTACTGGGCATAACGGCCACCCTGGGAGCACCCTTATCCGGCCTATTCCCAACCACAGACCGATCTGATGGCAGGGACTCTGTAGCCCCGGAAGGATTGGTTATCGATACCAATGTCCATATTTCCGAGTGGCCGTTCCGGGATCTAAAGTATAGTGATACCAGTGCCATGGTCAATAAACTGCGGAAGCACGGGATCCGGGAGGCATGGACCGGCAGCTACGATGCGCTTTTCCACAAGAATATCGACAGCGTCAATGCCCGCCTGGCCGAGACCTGCCAACAATATGGAGAGGGACTGCTGGTGCCTTTTGGTACGGTCAATCCCCAGTGGCCGGACTGGAAAGAGGATTTGAGGCGATGTGACGAAGCCTACGGTATGCCGGGTATTCGCTTATATCCGAG
>JBEPXF010000101.1:0-9981 GCA_041642075.1 Fodinibius sp. | reverse complement strand
GACTATCCAGAACAGGTAGACGTAGACGCCGCTAAACAGCACTTTCAGGATGACGGTTGGACCATGTACGATACGATGTATGCGACTTTTCGCTATGCCGATGACAAAACGATAAATTGGGATGGCAAGAGCCGAAATAGCTTGCAGACGTATGGAGCAGGACGGGGAACAATTATTTATGGAACGGAAGGATCAGTGTTTGTAAACAGGGGCGTTTATCGGCTTTTTGATCGGGGAGGAGAATTAGTACGCGAGAAATCTGCCGGAGGTGACGAGCAGGGAACGGCCTTGGGTGGAGGGGGAAGTATGTCCACCCGGCATATTCTAAATTTCCTGAATACCATCCGGGGAACCTCAGACCAGCAAAACTCTCCTATTGATGAAGGAGCAATAAGCACAGATCTTTGCCATTTAGCCAATATTGCTTATCGTACGGGCAAAAGCTTTGAAGTTGATGCTTCCAGTGGTCGTATTTATGATCGGGAAGCGATGCAACTCTGGGGTAGGGAATATGAGTCCGGTTGGGAGCCGAAGGTCTAACTTGTTTCTTTTATAAGCATTAGAGTCTATAAATTTGTATGTTGTAATTTTTACTTTACCGCTTACTTAAAGTAGTTTACAGTTAAAAATTTTTTTTAATCATTTTCATAAATTTACTGAAATATTATGCTTAGAAAGTATTCACTCGGTACCGGGGATCGTTTTGGACAGCAAGGGATAGCACAACTAAAATCTATTTTAAAGGCCAAGAAAGAGGATGGTGTAACTATCACTCCCGTATGGAATAAGTCACATCGGGAACATGAAATTATCGGAACAAATCATCAGGATGTACGCAGTGAGGCAGACAATGCCGTGGACCAATTAAACTGGTCAGATGAATATTGTGTAGATGCTGATCACATTACCAAGGAGATTGTAGATCCCTATATTTCATGCTCTAACTTTTTTACCATTGATGTGGCCGATTATATCGGAGAAGAAAGTGATTCAGAAACAAAAGAGGCCTTTCTTCAGAAGAACAAAGAACTGGTTGGAGAGTTGGAAATTCCTGGAATTGAGGAGAGTTTTAAGGTAACAGAATCATTTCTCAGTAAGTGGGCTGATCAGTATTTAATTGCCATAAAAGAGGCCAGAGAAATATATCAATACATTTTGAAAAAAAAGGAAGGAGATGCGGTCTATGAAATATCCATGGATGAGGTAGAAACACCCCAGACGCCTATAGAGCTTTATTTTATCCTAAAGACGGCTGCAGAAGAAGATATTGAGATTCACACTATTGCCCCAAAGTTTACTGGAGATTTTTATAAGGGCGTTGATTATGTGGGAAATTTAGATCAGTTCGTGAAGGAATTTGAGCAGGATATCCTGGTAATAGATCATGCTGTAGAAACCTTTAATCTTCCGGAAAGTCTAAAACTTAGTATTCATTCAGGGAGTGATAAGTTTTCTTTGTATCCCCATATACACGAGCTGTTAAATAAACACAATGCGGGAGTTCATCTCAAAACATCCGGAACCACATGGCTGGAAGAACTTATAGGACTGGCAGAATCCGGAAGAGAGGGACTGGAAATGGTCTCATCAATCTATAAGGAAGCCTATACTAGATATGATGAGTTAACTGGTCCCTATAAGCCGGTTATTAATATTGATCAGGAGCAGTTACCTGATCCTAATGAGTTTGCCGAGTGGAGTGGAGCAATCATTGTTGCCAAATTAGAACATCGCCCCGAACATCCGGAATTCGACTCACAACTAAGACAATTTCTGCACTGCTCTTATAAGATAGCCGCCGAACAGGGAACTGATTTTATTGAGTTATTAAAAGAAAACGAGTCAGAGGTAGGTAGCCGAGTTACGAATAACCTATATGACCGCCATATCAGTTCCTTATTCTTAGGTGAGCAGTAAAATAATAAAACTGTAAGCTTATTAAATGCCGCTAAAGGCACTAAATCCTCCATCTACAGGGATAACAGTACCGGTAACAAACTTCGAGGCGTCACTGCATAACCAAATGGCTGTACCAATTAACTCTTCGGCTTCGCCAAAGCGATCCATGGGAGTGTGAGCGATAATTGTCTGTCCGCGATCGGTCAAGCTCCCATCTTTATTCAGGAGTAAATCGCGATTTTGTTTTCCGATAAAAAATCCGGGTGCAATAGCATTGACGCGCAGGTTCTCTCCATGCTTGTTGGCTAATTCTACCGCCAGCGATTTTGTGAAATTATCTATAGCAGCTTTGGCAGCGGAATAACCTATAACTCTGCTGATAACTTTTTGTGCGGCCATAGAAGAAATATTGATAATAACCCCCTGTTCCTGACCAATCATTTCCTCAGAAAATACCTTACATGGATAATAGGAGCCGTGCAAATTAAGGTCAACAACCTTTTGGAAGGCACTGTCTTCCATGTCCAGAAAAGAGTCATCCGGGTCTACAACTGCCCCAGAAATATTCCCTCCGGCTGCATTTATGAGGATATCAACTTGGCCCCATGTGTTTAAAACTTTTTGTTTAGCAGCTTCGAGGTCTTCTTTGTTAAGAACGTCTGCAATTAGTGACAATGCCTCGCCACCATTACTATTTATAATCTCGACTTGTTCTTCAACCGTCTCAGGAGTGCGTCCGAGAATTCCTACTTTAGCTCCTGCTTGGGCAATCCCTTCAGCCATTGCTCCCCCCAGTACACCATTTCCACCGGTTACAATTGCTGTTTTACCCGTCAAATCAAAAAGTTTGTTCATAATGTATAAAGTCTGAATAATTTAAGTTTAAAATGTATATTATTATGTATGTGGATGAATCAAGTTCCCACCTATATTTTGTCGCTTTACAACTGAGCAAATAAGAGAATTATATCTTGGTATCCCATGTGTTTGAATGATGATATATTCCCTAATTTCTTCGCAAACCAACTATAATTATATTTTTCAAGGGATTATACAAATTTTGAGAAATTGTTAAGTATTTTCCTTAACTGATATAAAACTCTGCAGCTTATTATTTAAGATTTCCCAAATATCGTTAAATACGATCTCAAATCTCTATACGCTACTTGTACAATCGTTTGCATAATATAGAAAATAAATTGGTCTGTTTGTATAGATACTCTCCTAAGTTATAGTAAATAGAAATAGAATTTTTCTCTGGAGATAATTTTTAATGGATAGCTATAAAAAAAGGGATACCGTTGATGACGGCATCCCTTCTTTATAAATGATAAGAGTGATTATACTTTTCCAGTATTCTTCCACTCCTGAATTTCCATACGAATCTCTTGTGCTTTTTTCTTCATTGCCTGAAGAGTTTTACGGGCACGTGTTCCGGCAGCTTTATTGCCTTTTTCATAGAACTTATTAATGTCAGGTTCCAGCTCATCTAATAGTTCGCTCATTTCATCGTATCGGCTCATTATATAACTCCGTTTTTTATAATTAATATTATCAAAATCGTTCGATGCTAATATGTAACATCAGCCTCGATAAGGTCGAATCTAGGTATATGGAATTGATCTGTCAAGTAAAAAAGCCCTTTTTAATGCAATAAATAGGATTTTTTACATATTTACACCAGATTTATCCTTAAAAGTAAGATTCTGAAAGAGATATGGAGCTTACTCTTCAATTAAAATGGCATTTTCGAGGCTGGGAAATTGTCCCAGATCCCGGGCCGTTGTTAAATAGCACCGGTTATTTAGTTTGCTGAATTCATCCGGGATTTGGTCTTGGCGAATTTCTTTGTCCATTGACTTCCAGCTTATTTTGGATGGCATATCACTATTAGTGAAAACCTCATATTTATCTGATTTCGAAAAGATAACAAGTTCATAGGTATTAAGTTCTTGCTGCAAGAAGATTAACAGCCTGCTTAACTCAATTGGAACCTCTTTATTTTGATCGAGATCCTGAACCAATGTAGATATTAAAAGTATGGGCTGATCAGAAATATAGTTAAAGAAAGAATAGTCAAGCTGTAATTCGCCATCCACAAGCGTAATAACATTTCGTTTGTAGGGATTGATACCAATAGTGGATACACCTTCATCCGCTAAAAGTGCAACCAGTCTTTTATTTAAGTCTTTGAGGCTTCGAACAGTAGCTTCTTCACGCATAACACCTGTTTGAATAATACGCTCAGTGTACTCACTGTCGGTATGTACAATAATTGAGCGAATATTCTTATCATTTTGTTGCTGCTGGGCCAATGAGCGAGCCATAGTGGTTAGAAATACTCCATTATCAAGGTGGTCATGATCAAGTGCTGCAAGGTAATGCATATAATTTCCTAAAATCTATAAATTTGAAAGGGCATTTGAATGGAAGCTAAAAGGTAGTAGGTCTTTAGCAAAATGATTGGATCGGGTATGATCGGAATGGTGTAAGTATATCTTTTTTTCGGGTATATGTTCTATAATTACCTGGCGGCAGGCCCCGCATGGACTGCTATAATCTCCATCACGGGAATGAATGTGAAGCGCTTTGATATTGAGGCCATAAGTTAAGGCCTTTGCCATAGCAATGCGCTCCGCACAAAGCCCCATGTTCCAAGAGGTGCACTCTATATTGGCTCCCCCAATGTATCCCTTGCTAGTTTCGACAAGTGCAGCAACGGGGAAGTTAGAGTTCGGGACCTTTGCCCGCTCCAGTAGACTTATTAGAAGCTGATCGGGAGTATCCTCAGGTAAAGTGATATCAGCAATCTCGACATCTAACGGTTTGGCTGTATTAAGTTTTTCAACTGATATATTAAATTCTTTCTTCCATAAGGCGAGAAAAGGATCTTTCGTGTTTGTAGTAAGAAGTTTAACAGGGGTTTGGGCTTCACTTATACAACAATAAAGAGCATTTTGTGCGGCCGAAATTGAAAGAGGATACGAAATATTTTCTATTCTTATACCCGGGAAATACTGACCCTTTTGGTCAAGTACCAAAGCCACTTCCGGCTGATGAGAATAGGGCGCATAACTATGTTCGTATATTTGAAGAAAGTCCATTAGTCAATGACTGAAGTGATTACGGCATCGGCCACCGCTGCTCTTATTTTACTGATATTCCGTCCATATGACCGATACGGATGAACGCGGTTCGTTAGAATAATAATTGACAGATCATGCTCCGGGTCAACCCAGAAACTGGTTCCGGTAAATCCGGTATGACCAAACGTTCTTTCACTGGTAAGCGATCCCGCTGAACTTGAATCTTCGTCTTTTCGGTCAAAACCTAGTCCCCGATTAACTTGTTCCGACTGTTTGCGAATAAAGGAATTGATGACGGCAGGTGACAGATATTGTTGTCCGCCATAAGTCCCCCCATTAAGTAACATTTGGGTATAAGCTGCCAGATCAGATCCGGATGAAAACAGCCCGGCGTGTCCCGCAACTCCATCCATATAATAGGCACGTTCGTCATGTACTTCGGCCCGTATAGTCTTTTGGCGGAAAGTGGTATCTATTTCCGTGGGAGGGATGCGGTTTGTGATCCACTGTCCGACATTCCGGGGATTAAAATGGGTATTATTCATACCCATAGGAGCGTAAAAGGTATCTCGCATATATCGATCCAGTCTTTTTCCGGTGATCTTCTCCACAATTTCGCCCATCAGGATATAACCCAGATCACTATATTCGTATTTGGCTCCAGGTTCATTGACAAGCGGTTCATTTTTAATAGCTTTAACTATTTCATTGCGGGATTGAAGCTTATCCACGTAAATGCGATATGCGGGAAGACCCGAAGTATGAAGCAATAGATGGCGGATGGTAATACCCTGTTTCTTTCCTTTGTTAAACTCTGGGAAGTATGATGAGATTTTGTCATCCAGATTTATTTTTCCTTCATCGATGAGTTTCATCATAGCTGGAGTTGTGGCTGCCACTTTTGTCAGTGAAGCTAGGTCGTAGATGTCAGATTTGTTGACCGGATTATGTTTGTCGTAGGTTTCATAACCAAATCCTTTCTGATAAGCTACCACACCATCTTTGACAACTGTTACAACACCTCCGGGAAAAGTTGAATCAAAAATTGCATCATGCATGATGGTATCAATTTTAAAGAGCGAGTCGCTTAAAAGTCCCACTGATTCGGGCTCCCCGAATCTTATGGTGGTTTGTGGAATAGATAGCCCCCTGTTTATCCCATAAGAACCCGGAATTTCAATAGGCAGCCTGCCCCCTATGTCTGAAGCTCCGAAGAGGGCAGGGGCGGTATTACGAAGCTGTAAATCGGATCCCTGCCACGCCAGCAGGTGAAATCGGGCATCCGGCAAATCTCCAACTGTGTAGGGATTGCCAAAAGTGACTAGCCCTTTAGGCGTGTTCTCTGGTAATGAATGAAGTAGACGCCGCTGGGCATTATTAAACTGGTGCTCTCCGCTCGAATTTATGTAAACATGGGAGCCGATAACAATAAGATTTGCCCATTGTGCACTTTGGATAATATCCTGCCTGTCTTCAGCACTTATATTACGATGAAAGACCCGGTGCCGTACCGAAGGATGATATTTACGCATTTCATCGGCTAGTGCTGCTCCTCTTTTGTCGTTATCATTGTCGGTGACAGAAAGCAACAAAATACGGGAATAACGATTAGGCTGTAGAGGGAGTATCCCCCTATCATTTTTCAAGAGCGCCAGCGATTTGCGACTAATTTCATTTGCAATTTCTTTGTTCTCGGGACTACTTATCGTAACATTCAGTTGGTTAATATCGATTTTCCTTCGCTTAAAGAGCTCTGCCTGTTTCTTTTTCTCCAGAATTTTGCGAACCGATCGATTAATTCGATCTTCTGTGAGTGTCCCTCTTTCTACTGCACGCTCCACTTCCTGTATGGCCGAAATTTCATCTAGGCTTAAGAGCATCATGTCAGCCCCAGCGTTGAGAGCCCGGATAATCGCTTCGCCAGGCGAAAAATGGGCAGATATTCCTCGCATTTCGAGCCCGTCAGTAGCAATTAGTCCTTTAAAATTGAGAGAATCAACCAGAATTCGCTGGAGGATAGAGGGATCAAGTGTTCCAGGCAGATTAGGATTATCGCTAATATTTGGGAAGGCGATATGAGCACTCATGATACTCTGAATGCCACTATCAATCATTTTTTTAAAAGGAATCAGTTCTACTTCCTCTAATCGTTCATAATCATGGTTTATTACGGGAAGTGCATAATGAGAATCGGTATCCGTATCGCCATGACCGGGAAAGTGTTTGCCGGTAGCAATGATGTTTTGTGACTGTACCCCCTCCATAAAACGCTGGCCATACAGAGCTACAGTATCTGGCTTTCCTGAAAAAGAGCGTACATTGATTACCGGATTTCGTGGATTATTATTTACATCCAATACTGGAGCAAAAACCTGATGAACGCCCAGTGCTTTCGCTTCCTGTGAGGTAATTCTACCTGCGAGGTAGGCATAATCAGGGATTTGAGTCGCTGCAATACCCATTGCCGGTGGCAGACGCGTTGTACCCTCTACCCGCATGGCTGCTCCAAACTCCATATCCTGGGTTATCCAGAGCGGTAAATCACTGATTTCCTGCAACTGATTTGTCAGCACGGCCTGACCGTAAACAGAGCCTTTGAAAAAAACAATCCCCCCCAAATGGTATTGCTTAATCATAGAAGCCAGGTCCCGATAATCTTCATCATCAACGTTCTGAAAATATCCCTGCGCCCTGACAAAAAAGAGCTGACCGATCTTTTCCCGAAGTGAAAGTTCGTTCAGTAAGGAATCTACTGAAATTTCTTCCTGTTCCTGAAGCGTATCAACAGGATCGGTAGTAGTTGCGTCTTGTTCGTAATTGGAATTAGGGATATCCTGGGCATAAGCCATGGTTGTTCCCTCCAGCTCTTCAATAGAGCAGCCCTGTATAAATACGAGTACTATAATAACCGTCCATAAAGCGGTGAAGATATTAAATACATTGCGATGAAATGGTGGCATAAGTGAAGTGTAGATGATGTAAAAAAGGATTGAACATATTGATATAAGGAAATAGAAACATAGCTCAAAGCGGTTGTCAAGTCAATGGTATTTATACACTTTTATAGTTGTTTTAATTTTCAGGTATCAACCGCATTGTCTCATAGGTTGCATTATTAGAGAAAGTACTGTCTCGGTAAAGCCGCTTATACTGTCCCTCAATCCAGTTTTGGGTTTGATTGCCATAATAGGGAGAAAATGGATTTTCTGATTGACCAGTTGGAAGAATCGAAAGAGAATAGGCGGGTTCTGAGAAGTCAATTATACGGCGAATGGAGGGTCCTAAAGTCATTTCATAGGGGTCATTCCAGTCGTACTCTCCGTTATTGAGAGTTGAACTATGTCCTCTGACGGGAAGAGGTCCGATGCTCAGCAGGTTATCTACAATTACTTTTAAGGCTGAAGGTGCGTTGGGCTGGTCGGCTGCCTCCCCCAGCAGCTCTGGTTTGAGTGTCATGGTATGAAGCTGTTCCCAACGCCACTCGAATGGTTCAGGGCCGAATTGACTTCTAAGAAAGGAAATCGTTTGATCCATGCTGCGGTTAATAATTTGTTCTCTTGTTTCCTGCTCATCCGTGTTTATATTGTTAAAGAATGAGCTGCCGTCCTGCAATAAACGTATTAGCGTCCGTTCTGGAATAGCAGAAAATTTTATAAAACTTTCATATACCGGTTCTGTCATCTCATCCGCAAAAGTATTTCGGGAAAGACGAAGCATAAAAACATCCATAATGGATGCCGCAGTTTCAGACTGGTTATAGGAATAATCCCAGTTTTCAAGGTAAGAGATCACGGTATCGAAGCGATCGGGACTTTCTTTTAATACCGGCAGAATTTGGTTCAACAGCTTCATTGCATAGAGGGAACGGCTATCATTTTGCATCTGCTGAAAGATTTCCGGAGACAACTGCTCATTTTCCGCCATATACTGGGTAATGCGATCGTATCGGGCGTTATCTTCCCAGTAGATAGAAAGATAGTGTGGATAATTCTCATTAACCGGTTTTTGGTTGGCGTTTGCGACCCATCCCCGGTCGGGATTTATCTCCGAGGGAAGTTCTTCATAGGGTACATACCCTCTCCAATCCTGTGAGGGCTTCCATCCTTCCCGAAAGAGAATGGGATTATTATCTCTGACTGGCACACTGGCCAGTGCCAAGCGGGCAATATTGCCGTTACGATCAGCATATACAAAATGCTGTCCGGGTACTTTAAAATTGCGACCATGCCGGCGGAAGGCCTCAAACGATTGTGCCCAGTTCATGCCTAGCAACGCCTCCACTTCATTGCTGACTTCATGACCGGTCCATTTCATCGTAACAACTCGGTCGCCAATAAGCTGTTGGTCGGGATAAATATCGGAAATAACCGGACCGTGTTTAGTAAGTCGGCGCGTAAAAACTGTATCGTCCTCATTCTTTACAGGAATAATCTCTTGTTGTAGCTCAAAGGATTCATAGATTGGTTCCCCGGCCAGGGAATCAAGCAGATATTCATTTGGGTTATCAGGGTTAACTGCCTCTTCGAAGAAATCAGTGTCATCTAGCATAATATTGGTAAGCGACCATGCCAGGTGATCGTTGCGTCCCAAGACAACCATTGGAGCGCCGGGGATAGTCGCTCCTGACAGGTTCTGCTCATTCACATTAAGGTGCACCTCATACCATTTGCCGGGTATACTTAGTGCCAGGTGTGGATCTCCACCTAAAATGGGCGAATTGGTAGTAGACTTATCCGCATTCACAGCCCAGGCATTACTGCCCGTACGAGTGCCTTGAGCCCCAATAATGCGGCGTACCCGCTGGTCGTTTTTTAGAAAGGGAAGGAGGGCTGTCGCCAGGCTATCGGTTGTATCTGCGACGGTCTCAAAATTTAAAAAGCGATTGTCCGGCAGGATCTGTTGAAATTGATTCCCGGGAAGTTGCTCAAACAGGTAGGCGTAGGTAAGCTCTGAACGCCAGGCCAGGTTAAGTTCCCAGGCCATCATCCGGGCCAGT
>JBEPXF010000100.1:0-10025 GCA_041642075.1 Fodinibius sp. | reverse complement strand
GACATACATTGGGCCTCCCTGTATCTTGCCCGTTGAGTCTTTGCCCCGATATAGGATAGCAAGGGAACAGGTAAAAAACTTCGTTGCCATCCCAACAAAGGCGCTTACCCACATCCAAAAAAGTGCACCGGGACCACCCATGAAAATTGCGACGGCCACCCCGCTGATGTTCCCCATCCCCACGGTTGCAGCAAGAGCGCTGGAGAGAGCTTCAAAGTGAGAAATATCTCCTGGGTCATCAGGATTATCATATTTCCCGCGTAAGATTTCTATTGCATGAAAAAAGTATTTAAAAGGAGCAAAACGGGAGTAGATCATAAAGAAAAGTCCCCCACCGACTAGCAGATACACCAGCGGCATCCCCCACATAAAACTTGAAAATGCAGCCAAATACTCTTCAATAAGTTCCAGAACGGATACCTCGTGTAAATTTATTTAATGCTTTACGGTGCGAATATACTAATTAGAGCGGCTAAAAAAGATAAAATCGGTTGCAGGTGGTGTAATTTTTGCATCTCGCAACAAAACGGCGATCTGAGCACGGTGGTGCTGCCCGTGGATAATAAGATGTTGCAAAATATCCGATAACGGTGTTTCAAAAACTTTTCCCTTAGAATTCTTGTAGTCAATCACCTTGTCCAGTGATGAGCGATTATTCCCAATCAATAATTTCCACTTTTCGGAAAGCGTTTTTAGCTTTTGAAGTCCTTCCGACAATCCATAGTCCGGCCAAATATCCAGCTCATCAGTAGATTGGTCTTCAATTCGATTATACCATACTTCCTGCGCGCCGGCAATATGGCTGTAATAACCTATGGCCTCATCAGCTTCAGGAAAGTTCAAGTTATTCTGCAGCGTTAACAATATTTGGTCATTTGCCCAAATATCATAAGAATACAATCGCAAAAAATGATCAGCCGTATCCATAAGACCTGTTTTATTATTAAATAACTTTATAAGATCATATTAGAATCATTGTTATTATACAAATTTTGAAGTAGATATTTGGGAGACTATTTTAAAGCTCCTAATCAAAAAGAAACTGGATAATATATTATGCTGTTAGCACTGGATATCGGAAACAGTAATATCGTCATCGGGGTATCTGACGAAAATATATGGATGCATCAATGGCGCATTCAAACGGATGACGACAAAACTGCTCATGAATATGGAGTACTGATGGGCAGTCTGTTTAAAGAAGTAGACCTGAATTACCCCCACTTTAACCGCATTATCATTGGTAGTGTTGTTCCCCAGCTTACCCAAACCATTCGTGAGGTCTTTAGGAATCGATCCAATACGGATCCGCTAATTCTAAACGGGGACATTGAAACCGGTATTGAAATAAAGCGTCCTGATCCCGCCCAAGTGGGAGCCGACCTCATTGCGGATTCGGTTGGTGCTTACGAGCTATTTAATGACAGCTGCATTGTAGTAGATTTTGGTACCGCAACGACCGTAATGGCGGTGGAAAAACCGGGACGATTAATGGGAGGAGCTATCTGTTCGGGACTCAAAGTAACCATCGATGCGTTGGTTGGAAAAGCCGCTCAGCTTTCCCAGATTCCAATGGAGCCGCCGCCGAAGGTAATTGGTACAAATACCATTGAGTCAATGCAGTCGGGACTAGTGCTTGGACATATTTGCATGATTGAAGGCATCATTGACCGGATGCGCCAACAGATGGGAGCGGCAAAGGTCGTGGCAACCGGCGGACTTGCCGAAAAAATAGCTCCCCATACAGACTATTTTGATGTTACGGATCCCATGTTAACCCTCGATGGGCTCCGCTTAATCGCTAAAAGGCAGAAATAATTGAAAGTACTTATCTTTTCTTTTCACAGGGAATAGTTTAACTGTATCTATACGCCAAAAAAGTTGGAGATACCATTTAAAATAAACTGTACACCAATAGCCATGGCGATAAATCCCATCATCCGGGTGATGGCATTCATGCCTGTGGGACCAATATATTTTGCTGAAAAGGGAGCTAATCGAAGAACTCCAAACGAAATTAAAGCAACCAAAATAATAGCCAATGTCATAATAACAAGATCTACAACTCCACCTGCCTGAGAGGCTAAACCAATAACAACCGCTATACTTCCGGGACCGGAAAGCATGGGCATTGCCATAGGACTAAAGGAAACATCCTCCTTACCTTTGGCCGCTTCCTGTGCCTCTTCAGAAATTTTCCTTTCTGAATGGTCCGGGTTCAACATCGAATAGGCAGCCCGCAAAATTATAAGTCCCCCGGCAATACGAATTCCCGACAGGCTAATACCAAAGAAGCTCATGATATAGGTTCCCGCCAATAAGAAAATAATGAGAACCAAAAACATATAGAAAGAGGCTTTCTGCGCAATAGATACCCGCTCAGCATCAGAATTACGTTCAGTAAGCGACAAAAAAACGGGCATTGCAGCCAATGGATTAGCTACAGAAATGATAGAAGTAAAAGCCGCTACAAACAGTGAAAAAGAGCTCGAAAAATAGGTGGTAAATAAGTTGCTTTGATTCAATAAATCTTCAACCATAATAAAATACCGACAGTCGAAAAACTTTTTAGGACATGTACATGTAAAGGTGATCAAAAATACACATTTTTCTTAAGATAAATTAAGTCGTATTTTCAGTTGTTGAAGCACAACTAATGTTGGTATATAATTAAACAAATTCATATACGGTGAAAAAAACGCAGGTTTTAACAGAGCAAGTTACTAAAATTGTTAACAACCCAGATACAGAGCGGGATGAAAAGCTACAGGAAATTTGCCGGTTATTATCCGACGAAATAGAAGTTTTTGACTGGGTTGGATTTTACTTAGTCGATCCCGAAGCAGACCGGGAGCTGGTTCTGGGTCCCTATGTAGGAGAACCTACCGACCATACCCGTATCCCATTTGGGAAAGGCATTTGCGGCCAGGCCGCCGAAACAAACGAAACTTTTGTTGTCCCGGATGTCAGCAAGGCCGATAACTACCTTTCCTGCAGCATTCATGTAAAGTCCGAAATCGTTGTTCCAGTCAAGAAAGACGGCAAATTCGTAGCTGAACTCGACATCGATTCTCACACCCGGGACTCCATAACCGAAGAGCACCAAAAAATGCTGGAAGAAATCTGTGATCTAACGGCCAACTTGTTTTAAATAAAAGCGGCAAATCCGATTCTACCAGCGCTAGTTTTCTTTGGTGATCTCAATAAATTCCTGATTATCTACTGCTGGTGGTTGGTCGGCATTTGCGATTAGAACGGTAGAGGCATACATCGTACGCACAATTTTACTCAACTTTTCAAACCGTATTTTGTGAACCTCATCCGAAGGCTGATGGTAATCTTCGTGTACTCCGGTAAAAAAGAACGCAAATGGCACGCCTAACCGACCAAAATTCCAGTGATCACTGCGCCGGTAAAACTGGTTGGGATCCTGTAAGTCGTTATACTTATTATTGAATTCTATCTGTCCTGATCGGTTGTTCGCTGCCTTTATAAGGCTATCCAAATCTGAGGAAATAAGTTCTCCTCCAATAATGTAGGCATATTCTTCTATGCCCTGCTCTTTGTGTTCTTCATCAATTCGACCAATCATATCACTGTTAATGTTAGCCACCGTATTTTCTATAGGAAATACAGGATGATCGGAATAGTATCTGGATCCCAACAAACCTTTCTCTTCTGCCGTAACGTTCAAAAACATGATGCTTCTTTTGGGACGCACCCCATCCTCAGCCGCCTTATGAAATGCATGTGCGATATTAAGCAATCCAATGGTTCCGCTGCCATCATCGTCCGCGCCATTGTAGATACGATCACCGGTGGAATCCGGCTGACCAATTCCCACATGGTCATAATGTGATGTAATCACCACAATTTCGTCTTTAAGTTCCGGATCACTTCCTTCAATGTAGGCTAATACATTTTCTGTTTCTATGGTATTTCTTGAAGTATATGGTGTTTGGGCAAGGCCATAATTGAGTTTTTTCGGAGAAAAGTCTTTAATATTTTGAATAATATCTTCCCGGCACTCATTAATTGCATCTACACCTCCCTCTAAATTAAGTATACGGGAAGCCATGTCGGGACTAATCATATTATATCCATTTGAAAAGGGTCCCTGGCCGGAACCGTCTTCATCGTCAAGATAAGCTAACTGCATGTTTGATGGTTTATCGAAAGCAACCTGGTCTGCTTGTGCAGCTTCCTCAAATTCAGCTTCGGTCATATCTGAAATGAGTAAAATACCTTCTGCACCCGCGCCAAATATTGCATTAAATCTACTTCGATTATCCACAGACGAACTGATAAGAGTATCTCCATTTTCTACATGAGGAATATCCTGAAATACCATAACCCACTTCCCCTGTATATCTGCCTCTTCTAAATGAGCAATCTCCCGCGCCGGATCATTAACACCAAAACCGGCAAATACAATCTCACCCTTTAAAGAATCCGTACCTCCAAAAGCACGAATATAGTTTGCGGTAGATTGTCCGCTGGCTACCGATCGACTGACAGTACCTTTTTCTGCTCCATTTGTTGCATAGGTCTCGAATACTATACTGTCATTTTGTGTAGTATTGAGATCAAAATGCTGATAATAGGTATCATTATCACCCACGGGTATTAATCCCATTTGAGCATATTGCTGGGACAGGTATTCTGCTGCCTTTCTTTCTCCCGGGGTACCGGTTTCACGTCCCTCCATAGAATCGGCTGCAAAAATTGATAAGTGATGCCGTAAAAAATCTTCGGTGATACTATTCTGATAACTTAAAAGCGTTTCTGTATCAGAAATAGGTCTTTCCTGACTTGTCTTTTCAGTTCCACTGCAGCTTGCCATAATTAATAGCAGGCTTAGAAATAGTCCTGTCGTAATATTGCGTCGCATATTGGCTGATTAACTTTTTGAGGTTATTTATAATTTATGTTGCGCTGATAATTTCATCTACAGGCTTTAAATCCAGATAAAAATCCGTCGGATCATCATTCTCCACATACAAATTTATCTGCCGTTCTTTGAGCATCTCTAAAATAGCCAGAAACGTAACAACAATTTTGGTACGGGTTTCCAGCTCCCTGCACATAGCCTGAAATCCGGTTCGGCCGCTCTCTTGTAGTCTATTCAACACGTATTCAGTTTGATCCTCAATAGTATGCTGAATTTTTTCAACGTGGTGCATGGCTTCCTGTTTCTTAATATCGATCAGCACCTTTTTAAAAGCAGTCATGAGGTCGAACATAGTTACATTCTTCAAAGCCTCTCCGCTAGCCTGTTTTTCTACCTGATCAACTTCCTGGTATCCGCGAAAGTGTTTTTTCTGGGCCTCTTCCTCAATAATTTCCATTTTTTCGGCCATTTCCTTATAACGCTTATACTCTAACAGCCGCTGCACTAATTCATAACGAGGATCATGTTCATCTAGATCTTCATCGGAACTTTCCTGTGGAAGCATCATTTTTGCTTTTATGGACATCAGCATACTGGCCATAAGGATAAACTCACTGGCCACATCCAGATCTAGCTCTTCCATCAGGCTGATGTACTCCAGGAATTGATTGGTAATATATGAGATAGGAATATCATAGATATCAAGCTCATCCCTTTTGATAAAAAAAAGAAGTAAGTCCAGAGGACCTTCAAAGTTTTTTAACTGTACGCGGTACATTTATGCCTTAATACTTGGAGTTATATCCATAACTTTGCACTCATTTAATGAAAAAAGGAAATATTTATCGTTTTTACTACTAGAATTTTAGAATTAGAGGCACATATTGTTATAATTTTTATTAAAATTTAAGGCCCTATTTATATAGTTTTCATTTGAAGCGACATGGATTACTCCGAACTGGTTAGTGCCCTAAAGGAAAATAACACCAAAAAAACAAATAATTTAGTAAAAGCTATCCGACCTCGGCTGGTAGCTTTTTTGCGTATTCACATGAACGCCAGCCAGTCGGATGCTGAAGACATAGCACAAGAAGCGTTGCTTATTACCATAGAATCTATTCGCAACGATAAAGTGAAAAATCCTGATCAGGTTGTGAAATATATGATATCGGTCTGTCGTAATGCCTATTTAAAGGAACAACAAAATCGCAGGCAGGTATCATTTGAAAAAGTTTCTGACCTTCACCAACATAAACCCGGTCAGCTACAGTCTTTGCTAGATAAAGAACAGGAAAACCTACTGCAGTGGTGTTTAAACCAGTTAAAGGATGAATATCAGAAATATATGCAATTCTGGTTTGATAATCCTGATATACATACACAAAAAGTAGCTGACCATTTTGATATTAGTTTAAGTAATGCGTGGACCCGAAAACACCGGTTAATAAAAAAGCTGAGCGAATGCTATCAGAAAAAAAGTAAATTATAATGTAAGGATTTGCTTCTAAAACGTACTTACTTAGTAGTGATACCAATATGCAGCCTTTTAAAGCGACATATAAGCTAATAAGAACTAATTTATCGCACAATTATGTCAAGAGATATTGAACTTGAACAAAAAATAGACGCCTATGTTAAGGGCCAATTAACAGAGGAACAGGGCCGTAAGCTATGGGAGGAGCTGTTAAAGAAACCTGAATACATTGAGCTTCTGAATACTGAAATAGGTGTGAAATCTCTTCTGTCTGAAAATGAGCCGAAAGAAAAAGTGGAACGGCATAATTTTATTTATACTCTTCAAAATTCCTGGAAGTGGACTGCAGCGGCTGCGGCTATTGCGTTGATTGTTGTTGCCTTCAATTTCTTTACGGGAACTTCGGAAAGGTCGCTGGATGACTTGGCGCTCAATAATATCAATATCTCCGAAAACCTGGTTTCATCTCCGGTTCTTCGATCCAATAATACTCAGGTTAGTACGGAAGACTCACTATTGAACCTTGGATTTGAAGCTGCTCTGGCTGGCAATATCTCAAAAGCTGTTTCACTCTATGACTCAATTATTGAAAAATACCCGGGCGAACCAATAGCTACCAAAGCCTATCTTAACAAAGGAATTATCCATTTTAATAATAGCGAATTAAAAGAGGCTATAGCAGCCTTTAAAAATGTTATAAATCAATCAGAGGAGGCTTCTTTTATTAAGGAAAAAGGATATTGGTATTTGGGAAATGCCTATGTTAATACCGATAGTCTTAATAATGCGCATGATGCAATGTATCAGGTATACACAATGGAAGGCATATATGAACAGCCTGCAATCGATATCCTTAAAAAGCTTGATGAGGAGTTAGAAAAGCCTGAACAAGATTATAAGCCATAAGTATAAATAAGTATAAATTATACGAATAAACCCTTCGAATATTTGCAAATAATGAGTTAATTTTATCTTCAATCCATTGATTGATAAACTATTAATTCATCCATTTTGCAAAACCCTCTTTTAGATGCCACGGATAATGACGAACAGCATGAACAAACGCTTCGTCCCACCCGCATCAACGAATTCATCGGTCAGAAAAAGGTTATCCAAAACCTTTCTATCTTTATTGAGGCTGCCCAAAAACGACAGGAAGCCTTAGACCATGTTATTCTCTCAGGACCGCCCGGGCTGGGTAAAACAACCTTAGCCCATATTATCGCAAATGAAATGGGGGTCCAGATTAAACCCAGTACGGGCCCCGTACTTGAGAAGCCCGGTGACCTGGCCGGTATGCTCACTAACCTTGAGGAAGGAGATGTTCTCTTTATTGACGAGATTCATCGTTTGAATCCGGTGGTCGAAGAATATCTCTATTCGGCAATGGAGGATTATCAGCTTGATATAGTCATCGACTCGGGACCCAATGCACGCAGCATACAAATAGAGCTTAACAATTTTACCCTTGTGGGAGCTACTACCCGCAAGGGATTGCTGACGGCCCCGCTGCGAGCCCGTTTTGGAATTGACATGCGGCTGGACTACTACGATGTGGAACTGCTTCAGCGTATTGCCCTGCGTACAGCCTCTATTCTAAATATGGGTATTACCGACAAAGGAGCCCACGAAATTGCGCGCCGAAGTCGGGGCACTCCTCGAATTGTGAACAAACTACTGCGGCGCACACGAGACTTCGCACAGGTTCAGGATATGGATACTATTACCGATGAAATCGCAGATACGGCTCTGAATGCTCTTGATGTGGACCAGAATGGCTTTGACGAAATGGATATTCGGATTCTCACGGCAATTATCGAAAACTATGAGGGAGGTCCCGTGGGACTGGGTACACTTAGTGTAGCGGTCGGAGAAGACAAAGGCACAATTGAGGAAGTCTACGAGCCCTATCTCATTAAAGAAGGCTTCCTGCAGCGCACCCCAAAAGGTCGAGTTGCTACCCGAAGGGCATTTGATTACCTGGGTATTAATCCGCCTTCGGAGGATGAGTAATTAAATATTGATGGGGTTTTATCTCCATCCAAAAAGACTCAGCAGCACTCTATTTACTTTTAATATAACTTTTTTAATTGGCCGTACTCACTATTGGGTACGGCCAATTTATTTCTGTCCTCTTTCATCTGCAATATTATCCATTTTTTTGTAGCTTCTAGGCTTCTGAATAATCACCATTTTCACGAATTTTTTACTGATGAAAAAGCTTTTTACCTCCGAATCTGTATCAGAAGGACATCCTGATAAAATTGCCGACCAGATCTCTGATACTATTTTAGATAACATGCTGGCAGACGATCCGGATTCTCGGGTAGCTGTAGAAACACTGGTAACCACCGGACTTGCTGTAATTTCTGGCGAAGTTACAACCGATGCCTATGTAGACGTTCAGGAAATTGTACGCGATGTAATCCGCGAAATTGGATACACAAAAGACGCCTACCGCTTTGATGCCGATTCTTGTGGAGTATTGACGACGATTCACCAGCAAAGCCCCGATATCGCTCAGGGCGTGGACGAAAACTCTGGTAAGGAAATGGGGGCCGGAGATCAGGGGATGATGTTTGGCTATGCAACTACGGAAACAGACACCTATATGCCAATGTCACTGCAATACTCCCATGATCTGCTTAGAAAGCTGGCACATATTCGTAAGGAAACAGCCCTGCTTCCTTATCTGGCACCGGATAGCAAAAGCCAGGTTACGGTCGAGTACGGAGAAGATGGACAACCCAAGCGCATTGATACCATTGTTATTTCAACACAACATGATGAAGGAATCGACCAGCAGAAAATAAAAGAAGACCTAAAAAGGCATCTGATTCCACAGGTAATTAAAGAGGGATTAATTGATAGCGAAACAATATTTCATGTTAATCCAACAGGAAAGTTTGTCATTGGCGGACCCCATGGTGATACGGGTCTTACGGGACGAAAAATAATTGTAGACACTTATGGCGGATACGGAGGACATGGAGGAGGTGCTTTTTCCGGTAAAGATCCTTCTAAAGTTGACCGAAGTGCCGCCTATGCCGCCCGACATATAGCCAAAAATATTGTAGCTGCAGAACTCGCTGATGAATGCATCGTACAGCTTGCCTACGCAATTGGAATACCGGAACCTGTCTCAGTAAGTGTGGATACCTATGGGACTGGCAAGGTAAACGATGCCCAATTGGCTAGTGTCATTCAAAAGACCTTTGACTTGACACCTTCCGGCATTATAGAGCGATTTGATCTTAAGCGGCCTATTTACCGACAAACAGCTGCCTACGGACATTTTGGGCGTGAAGAGTTTCCCTGGGAAAAACTCGATTATACTGATAAAATTCACGACGCTTTGTAAAAGAAATCTTCTAGAATAACTTACTGTAGAAATAAAAAAGCCAGGTTTTAATTAAACCTGGCTTTTTCTTATGAATTCGTCCCAAATTTTTAGTTTCCGGATGATCCCGCAATTGTCTGTCCAAAGAAAATAGCATTCATAAACAACTTATTGGTCCCAAACCAAAACGCGCGGAAGTTCGGGTTATCAACCATTGAAATAACTCTTCCCCTTCCCATATCACTAACAACAATAGCTGCCGTTTCAGAAAGCTTCTCCAGATTTTCGTCTGAAATATAGCCACTGGCCAAGGGCTCTTA
>JBEPXF010000099.1:0-10035 GCA_041642075.1 Fodinibius sp. | reverse complement strand
AGGGTGAAGAAATTGATCTGGAGGCTACAGCTGATGACAACTATACTTTTACCGAATGGACGGGAGACGTAGAAAGTACTGATAATCCCCTATCTCTTACTGTTGATCAGGATTATAAACTGACGGCCGTTTTCGAAGAGGAAAAAGTAAAGTTCTACCTGGCTGAAAATGGGGTAACCGTAAAGTGTGAGGCTGCAGAGGTGGGTGAAACCGGTACATTAGGTGGTGTCACGTACACTAAGCGTGCCGCCGATCAGATTACCACCGATAATGCCGAAACAACATGTACCTCTGGCATCACAGATATGTATTCTATGTTCAGGGATTCCACAGACTTTGATGGAGATATTAGCACCTGGGATGTTTCTACAGTAACAGATATGAGCAGGATGTTTTATGATGCTTCTTCCTTTAACCGGGATATTAGCCACTGGGATGTATCTGCTGTAGAAACGATGAGAAGTATGTTTTGGGATGCCGATAACTTTGACCAGAATCTGAACAGCTGGGATGTGGGTAACGTTAACCGTATGGATTATATGTTTAGATCCACTCCTTTTAACGGAAATATAAGCAGCTGGGATGTTTCTTCTGTTGCCAATATGGGAGCTATGTTTCATGGTGCAACAGCCTTCAACCAAGATATTGGAGACTGGGATGTTTCCGGTGTAGAAGATATGGCTTCCATGTTTCTGAAAGCCTCATCCTTTAACCATGATCTAAACAGTTGGGATGTGGGCAACGTAGAAAGTATGGCCAACATGTTTAGAGATGCCACTTCCTTTGACGGAAATATAAGCGATTGGGACGTCAGCAGCGCGATGTCTATGACCATGATGTTTTCAGGGGCCACCTCCTTCAATCAGGATATCGGCGGCTGGGATGTAAGCGGTGTTACCAACATGAGGCGCATGTTTTTTGAGGCTACGGTCTTTAACCAAGATCTCAACAGCTGGGATGTCTCCAAAGTAGAAGATATGAGTGATATGTTTTATCGAGCCTTCAACTTTAATCAAGACCTCAGCGACTGGGATGTATCCAGCGTAACCGATGTAAGCAGCATGTTTGCCGGTGATAGTCAAGGAAGCTCATCTTTTAATGGTGCTCTCAGTGGCTGGGATCTATCGGGCATATCTGATAAGGAAGATATGGAATCAATGTTTTATAACGCTTCATCCTTTAACCAGGATATCAGCGACTGGTGCGTACCAAATATTTCGGAAGCACCTGCTGGTTTTGCATTGTTCAGTGGGCTTGCAGAAGAACACGAGCCAGTGTGGGGTACATGTCCTGGATCGTAAAACTTGAAAAGAGAGAATAGATATTAATTAAACAAACATGATCATGAGACGACTACTATACATTTCAATTATTACAATTATCACTATCACGCTCGCTGCCTGCGGAGATTCGAGCACGGGTCCGGATCCGGACAATGGAAATGAAGAGGAGGAATCCGAGGCGCCCACCTACACCGTATCGGTGGATATGACGCCCTCGGATGCGGGAACAGTCTCTCCATCCACTGAAGATACTTATGAGGAAGGTAAAGAGATTCAGCTGCTGGCCGATCCCGGAGACGAATACGTATTTGCCGGCTGGAGCGGGGATATGGAGGGCGATGTAAATCCGCTGCCGCTGACGGTGAGCGAGGATTACGACATCACGGCTAATTTTGAGCCCAAAGAGTATGAGCTAACGACCAATATTGAGGGAGAAGGGTCTGTTCAGGAGAATGAATTGGAGCAAAAGTCCAAAGAATACGAGCACGGCACGGCCGTGGAACTGGTGGCCACGCCCGCCGAAGGGTATAAGTTTGTCGAATGGCAGGGCGATCTGGAAGGAAGCGACAATCCCGCCGAGATAACCGTAGACGATCCCAAAGAGGTAACGGCGGTCTTTGAGAAGAAAGACTATGAGCTGGCGGTGACGACCGAAGGGAGCGGAGGTGTTTCCGAGCAGGTGGTCTCGAAAGCCAAAGATTATGAATATGGGGACGTGGTTGAGCTCGAACCCAGCGCCGTCGAAGGCTGGGAGTTTAAAGAGTGGAGTGGCGACTTGTCAGGCTCGGATAATCCGGCGCAAATCACCGTGGATACGGCCAAAGCCGTTACGGCGGTCTTTGAGCGCAAGACGTTTGCCCTGGATCCCGATACTACGGGAGAAGGTTCGGTAGAGAAAGATCCCGACCAGGACGAATATAAATACGGCGACGAGGTAACCCTGACCGCAGAACCCGCCGACGAGTGGACCTTTAAAGAATGGGCGGGCGAAATCTCCGGCACCACCCCTGAAATAAACGTAACGGTGTATTCCGAGCGGGATATTACAGCCGTTTTTGAAGAAAAGTCCTATGATCTGACCGTAAAGACCGATGGTGAAGGGACAATATCGGAGGAGACGGTGCAGACGAAAAGTTATGAAGAAGGCACCACGGTAGAGCTGACCGCCGACCCTTCCGACGGCTGGGGCTTTGTGGAGTGGAAAGGTGACCTGGAGGGCAGCGATAACCCGTCGCAGATTACGGTTGATACTGCCAAGGCAGTGACCGCCGTCTTCGATAAAAATCCAGTAAGCTTGTCGATTTCCACAAGTGGGGAAGGATCGGTGAGCAAAGATCCTGACCAGAGCGAGTTTGACCCCGGCTCGAAAGTGACGTTAACTGCCGAGCCGGCCAAGGACTGGGAGTTCGTTGAGTGGACCGGCGACCTGAACGGCACGCACCCGGAAACCGAATTTACGATGGATGCCGATAAAACGGTGAAAGCCGTTTTTGAAGAAAAAAGTTATGACCTGACGGTAAATACCGAAGGGAAAGGTTCAATTATTAAAGATCCGAGTAGAGCTGAATATGAGCCTGGTACAACTGTGGAATTAACCGCCGAGTCTGACCAGGGTTGGAAATTCGTACAGTGGGAAGGCGATGTAAGTGGTCAAGATAATACTGCAACAGTTGAGTTAACAGAAGATAAGTCCGTTACGGCGGTATTTGAGTCCCTCTTTTACCTGGATGAAAATGGAGTAACAGTTAAGTGTCCTGATGTTTCAATTGGCCAGAAAGGAGTGGTCAATGGAATAGAGTACGAAGCCGTTGATCGCTCGTTGCTGGAGGAGAAGATCAATAATAATAAAGCTGTAACAACTGTGTGTACATCTCAGGTTACCGATATGAGCGGTATGTTTGAAGGTGAGAATTATTACAGCAATCCAAATACGTTCAACCAAGACATCAGCAGTTGGGATGTCAGCAGTGTCACTGATATGAGTAACATGTTCCGTCTTTCAGTAGAGTTTAATCAAGATATTGGCAGCTGGGACGTGAGCAGCGTAGAGGTTATGAATGGCATGTTTTATTATGCAGAAACGTTCAACCAAGATATTGGCAGCTGGGATGTCAGTAGTGTCACTGATATGGGTAGTATGTTTCGAGGTGCTGAGGTGTTTAATCAGGATCTCAACAGCTGGGATGTTAGCGGTGTAACTATTATGAGCAATATGTTCCGTACTGCAGAAGCATTCAACAAGGATATCGGCAGCTGGGATGTGAGCAGTGTGACAGATATGGAGTTGATGTTTCATACTGCACGTGTGTTCAATCAGGATATTGGAGGCTGGGACGTAAGCAACGTGGCGAATATGAGTAGTATGTTTAATGGTGCAGATGCGTTCAACCAGGATATTGGCGGCTGGGACGTCAGCAGCGTAACCGATATGGGTGCTATGTTTTATGCAGATGCATTCAACCAAGATATTGGCGGCTGGGACGTCAGCAGCGTTACCGATATGAGTAGTATGTTTTCTCATGCAGATGCATTCAACCAAGATATTGGCAACTGGGATGTCAGCAACGTAACTGACATGGCTTATATGTTTTCTACTACAGATGCGTTTAATCAAGATATTGGCGGCTGGGATGTCAGCAGCGTTACGCGGATGAAGGAGATGTTTTATAATACAGATGCTTTCGATCAGGATATTGGCGGCTGGGATGTCAGCAGCGTAACTGATATGAGCGGTATGTTTAAAGGACGTTTTAACAATTTAAATAAGTTCAACCAAGACATTGGCGGATGGAATGTCAGTAGTGTGACTGATATGAGTGAGATGTTTAGCTATACAGAAGCATTTGATCAAGATATTGGAAGCTGGGACGTCAGTAGTGTTACCGATATGAGTGAGATGTTTTCTAGAGCTGAGGCATTCAACCGAGATATTGGCGGCTGGGACGTCAGCAGCGTAACTGATATGAGTGGTATGTTTGAAGGAAGCTACAGCAATCCAAATACGTTCAACCAAGACATTGGCAGTTGGGATGTCAGCAGTGTTACTGATATGAGTGAGATGTTTCGTTATGCAGAATTTTTTGACCAGAATATCAGCGGCTGGTGCGTAAAGAAAATAGGTTCGAAACCCGACGATTTTGATCACAATGCTGGCTTCTCAGACCCTGACAACCAATTGCCGGTATGGGGAACGTGTCCGTAATAGTTAACCAGCAGATAATCTTAACAAAGAAGGCGGCTTTCGGGCCGCCTTTTCCCTGGAAAACTAACTGGTATAATGGGCAAATTGTATAATCAAGCAGTAAAACTAAAAAATAAATCAAGAGAAGTTTAAGATGAGACGACTACTATACATTTCTATAGTAACCATGATCACGATTACGCTTGTCGCCTGTGGAGACTCGAGCACGAGTCCCGACACGAATGGCGATGACGACAACGGCAATAGCGAGCCAGCCACCTATACCGTTTCGGTAGATGTGGATCCGTCTGACGCCGGAAGCATCTCTGATTTAGCGGATTCTTACAAAGAGGGCGATGAGGTAGAAGTGGAAGCCACTCCCAATGAGGAATATCTGTTTGCCGAATGGACCGGCGACGTAGAAAACGAAGAGAACCCGCTGTCGCTCACCGTTGACCAAGACTATTCGCTAACAGCCAATTTTGAAAAGAAGACCTATTCACTGTCCACCAATACCGAAGGGGATGGAGCCATAGATGAAAACGTGGTGCAGGAAAAGTCCACCGACTACGAGAGCGGCACGGTCGTGGAGCTGACCGCTAATCCCGGCGAAGGATATAAATTTGTGGAGTGGAAGGGCGATCTGTCCGGAACTGAAAATCCGCAGCAAATAACGGTGGATAATCCCAAAGAGGTGACAGCAGTATTTGAGAAGAAGAGCTATGCGTTAACTATCAATACGACTGGTAGTGGCTCAGTCACAAAAGTGCCGGATCAGTCAGCCTATGAGCATGGAACAAGCGTTGACTTAAAGGCAGTACCGGCTAACGGATATGAATTTGTAGAGTGGACCGGTGCTATAACCGGTACCGATAATCCCGTTGATATAACTGTGGATGAAGAAAAAGAAGTAACAGCCGTTTTTGAAGAAAAGCAGGTAAAATTTTATGTGGCTGAAAACGGGGTGACCATAAAGTGTGAGGAGGCCAACGTAGGTGAGGCTGGTACCGTAGATGGGGGTACGTATACTAAGCGAAGCGCCGATCAGATTACCCCCGATAATGCGCCAACCAGCTGCACTTCGGGCATTACGGATATGAGTGGGCTGTTTGAGGATGCCAATGCTTTCAATGGTGATATCAGTCATTGGGATGTATCCAGCGTCACAGATATGAGCAATATGTTTTACAATGCCGGTGTTTTTGAGGGGAGTATAAGCCATTGGAATGTATCAGGTGTAGAGGATATGGGTTATATGTTTAGCGGGGCGGATAACTTTAACGGAGATCTGAGCAGTTGGGATGTTTCCAATGTTACGAATATGAAGGGCATGTTTAGTCGTGCTACACCCTTTAACGGAGATCTCAGTAGCTGGGATGTGTCAGCGGTGACGGATATGACTGCCATGTTTAGTAATACGTCTTTTAACCAAAACCTAAACGACTGGGATGTATCAGAAGTAACAAGCATGGCTTCAATGTTCAGGAATGTTGCTAGTTTTAACCAAGACCTCAACAATTGGGAGGTATCTAAGGTAGTTGATATGGGGGGTATGTTTCGTGGTGCTGATAACTTTAATGGAGATATAAGCAGCTGGGATGTTTCTAATGTAGAAGATATGAGCCGCATGTTTTATGAAGCCCTTGTGTTTGACCAGGATCTTGACAGCTGGGATGTCTCTTCGGTAACAAATATGGCTGGTATGTTTCGAGATGCAGAGAGCTTCAACGGAAATGTCAGCAACTGGGATGTTTCTTCAGTATCGGATATGGGGCATATGTTTGATGGTGCTGTTAACTTTAATTCGGACATCGGTAGTTGGGATGTGACTGGAATAACGAGTGCAACTAAAATGTCCAGGATGTTGCATTTTGCTACTTCCTTTAATCACGATCTCAGCAGTTGGTGTGTGGCGGAAGTTGGTTATGAGCCTTATGCTTTTGCAGCGGGTAGCAAGCTTAGCGATGGACAATTACCTAACTGGGGAGATCCCTGCGGATCGTAGGTACGAGGTCACAAAATTTTATAATGCTACATATGCCAGTGTAATAGGAAATATTGCACTGTTATTGCTAATGAAATGGGTTTGTTATTCAAGCTTGGCGCCTTCTAACAGAACATTACTTCTAACTTTATTATTCATACAAATAAAAGAGAGGTTACTATGCAGATATCAAGAGTAGCAATAGCGATAGTTGTTATTACTATCTGGCTGATACCAGGTACTATTTTGGGCCAAGAAATCACAGGGGATGATATTGTTGAAATCATTCCTGAAGAATCGGAAACATTTACCTTGCAAGGGGTTGAGCCCAGCGAAGATGCAGCATTTATAAAAGCTGTGTATGTGTATAACCCATTAGGGGTCGAAATCCCATTCTATATTGCCTATGGTGACGATGCTGAATTAATAAGGGAATACACTTCTGTTACTTATTCGACAGAAAACTTCGTCTATGCAACTGATGA
This sequence comes from Fodinibius sp., assembly GCA_041642075.1. Classification (GTDB taxonomy): domain Bacteria; phylum Bacteroidota; class Rhodothermia; order Balneolales; family Balneolaceae; genus Fodinibius. The sequence continues at coordinate 3,102 of JBEPXF010000099.1, read as the reverse complement.
TTCAAATTTGAAAGAAAAATTGGATGATGGAGAAAGCACATATGGTATTCGCAGCGAGCTAAGGGGCGGTCTTAGTACAAAATTACTTAATTGGGAGATGAAAAACGGTAATTTACAAGAGGAATACCCTTTGATTCAACTTTTCTCAACAAATGTGGGGTCTTTTGCCATGAGTAGTATTCAGAATAAATCCTCCACATCAGTTCGAGTTAATTACAAAACGGCCGATGATAAGCAGTCCGTAAAAGTAAAACTATACCACGGCGAACGAGCACGGCAAGAATATCAGTTGGCTAAGTGTAATTGGGATGAAAAGGAGTCCCTGGATTTAGATGGAACGACCTATTACGACAGTGCAAAAGAGTCCGGTGGGACGGCACTGGCACCCGGTGCAAAAGAATCAGAGATGACGGTACAAGCATATATAGATGATATTTTTATTGAGCTACATTTACAAGATGATACCGATAACTCGGATGCACAGCAGGTTGAGCAACAGATGAATACCTTCGTTACAAATTTTGATACCGATCGATTCGCTGGCTGGACCTATCCCAAAGGCGAAGAGCCTGCCATTAAATTAACCAAAGAAGAGTTCAGGAATTTTTTCCAGGAAGAAACCGAACACTTTTCGCTTCAACAGGTAGAATCTTTTGAAGATGCAATGCACATCAAAGCAACGTATCTGTTTGAACCCGAAGATCACGAGGTAACCGTTCATCTTGCTTATCGGGAGGATGTAGAGCGATTAGCAACAATACGTAATCCTTTAAATGACAGGGGGGATTTCAGGGTGACAGTAGAACCTTCATGTCTCGACGAGAAGGTTGATCGAAGTCAGTTTAATTCATATTTGGAGGAGCTGCATCAAGTAGTCAACGAAAGTGATTTAACCAAATGGGAGATAGAGCATGCGAATTTTGAGAAAATAAATCCATTAATTGGTTACATTCCTAAAGAAGTGGGTTCTTTCAATATCGTTAGCTTACGTCGCGAAGATGAAGAATTGCTTGCAAGTGGTAAATATCAACAGTCCGGGGAAGAGGATGAATTTTACTTGCTTTTAAACTACGGCGACGAAGCTGCTAAAAAATATAACCGGTTTCAGCTTGCCCTTTTTGAAAATAAATCCACCCAACATGAGGTTGATGGGCTTTCATTTAGACTGGCAGAATTAAATAACAGAATAGTAGCATTTACCTATATTGATGACCTTTTGATTGCTGCTTACTATCGAGAGCCCGAACAGGATATAGAGACTATTCAACAGCAATTGATCGATTTTCTTGCCGGTTTTGAACCAGGCAGACTGACAGATTTTCAATCCCCAGAGGATTATGAAATGGAGTTTACTTCAGAAGTAAACGGTACAAAGCGGTGTCTGGGTATTAAATGTTTTGAACAACAACTGAAGCAATGCAATTCTGCCCAGTTTGGTGGAAGAATACAGCGCAGGTTAGGGGCCATATATGAAATTGAAGGTTCTTCAGGTGATAGCAGCTGCCGCCTCTCATTTCAATATACTCGAAATCCCAATTCGGATTTAGAAGATCAGCCGCTTTACTTCACTATGGATCGCAACGAAAGTTTTCTGGAAGCAGGTCCGGATATTGTTGAAGAATGTCTGGAAGGAGATTCTGAATCCCGAAATTGCGAAGGTCCATTGCTCAAAATGCTTTCTGAAGAATAGATATTATAAAGCGGAAACCCTTTCTTGGGTAATTATCCAAAATAATATATTGAGTAATTTAAATAATCAGGACAAAGGCGGCTTTTGGGCCGCCTTTTTTGTTTAAGTATACGTCATACGGGAAAAATAAAAAATTAGTATATGTGAGCTGATTTTGTTTTGGGTTTCGTATTAGACTATTGGATACCCGAAATGAGGAGCTGCATGAGAAAGCGTTGGTGCACTTCTGTAAACTATTAGAATTATAAGATTATGAGACGACTACTATTCATTACGATTATAGCCATGATAACGATTACGCTCGTCGGCTGCGGTGACTCAAGTACGGGGCCCGATTCAGATGATGGTGATAGCAGCCAACCAGTCACTTATACTATTTCGGTAGATATGACGCCTGCCGAAGCCGGAAGTATCACTCCTGTTTTAAATAGTGAATACGAGGAAGATGAAGAGATCCAGTTATATGCCAATGCGGGAGAAGAATATGTATTTATCGGCTGGACGGGAGATGTAGAATTTTCAAGCAATCCATTGCCTATTACGATTAATCAGGATTATAATCTGACGGCAAACTTTGAGCGCAAGAATTACGAATTGAGCGTATCTACCGAAGGCGAAGGATCGGTTCAGGAAAACGTGCTGGAGCAGAAATCAAAAGAATACGAGCATGGCACTGCGGTAGAACTGATTGCTACACCGGCCAAAGGATATCGCTTTGTAGAGTGGACCGGTGATGTGGAAGGCGCCGATAATCCCGCCGAAATTACCGTGGACGATCCCAAAGAGGTAACGGCCGTCTTTGAGAAGAAAAGCTATGAGCTGACGGTGACCACACAGGGAAGTGGAGCGGTTTCGGAGCAGGTAGTATCAAAAGCCAAAGATTATGAGTACGGAGATGTGGTGGAACTTGCCCCCAGTGCGGCTGAAGGATGGACATTTGTCGAGTGGAGCGGAGACCTGTCAGGTTCGGACAATCCCGCGCAGGTTACCGTTGATACTACTAAAACAGTAACGGCAGTATTCGAGCGCAAAACATTTGTCTTGGACCCCGATATACAGGGAGAAGGCACCATCGTGAAAGATCCAGACCAGACCAAATACAAGTATGGTGACAAAGTAACCTTGACGGCGGATCCCGCCGACGGCTGGAGTTTTAAAGAATGGGCAGGAGAAATATCCGGCACTACTTCCAAAATCAGTGTAACCGTGCGTTCTGAACGGGATATTACGGCTGTTTTTGAAGAAGACCCTCTCTTTTATTTGGCAAAAAATGGACATACAGTAATGTGTCCTGATGCAGAGCCTGGTGAAAAAGGGATCTTAAACGGTGAAAAGTATGGCAAAGAATATGAAGCCGTTGACCGAGATATGCTCGTTCAAAAAATTGAGAACGAGGAAGATGTGACAATTGT
>JBEPXF010000098.1:0-10040 GCA_041642075.1 Fodinibius sp. | reverse complement strand
AAGTCATAATGCCATAGATCAGGAAAAAGCGCTCGTAGCACTTCGAAAATTTTATAAGCGAATTTTTGGGAAAATTTCCTTTCACAGCTTGCAAAGGTAAGCCACTTAATTGTCTTTTGTCTTCCTAAGATATATCACCGCTATCAAAAAGGCTTAACATTAACATGCGGTTTTGCCTCCTTGCTATAATTGCTATTAATAAGCAGTGTTTTTAACAAACATCCCAAGCAGGAGGCCGTTATGTTTAAAAAAATAGTTACTACCGTCATACTTATAGGATTCTTCAGCGTTCCAATGGCAGCTCAATCTACCTATATAGAGGTGAGTTACCAGTCATTTAAGCCGTTTATTCACTTTCAGCTTAACTTAGGTACGCAGCACAGTTACTATCAGCAATCCCATCAATCGACCTATCTGAAAGGCTATATGGATGGCGTTAATGATGCCTATTATCACGATTACCGTTTCTATGATATGGTTTATGATATCGATATGTATGAGGCAGGTTATCGTGACGGATATCGAGATCGTACTCTTTTAATCCGGCTAAGGGGCCATAGTTACATGCGTAATCACCATTTCTCCTACAATGACTATCATTCCCCGTATTATTCTGTTCAAATTTGGCTGGATGGGCTCACCTTTGCCTTTCTCCAAGCCCCCCGCCATCGATTACCTGATCGCTGGACCCATCGGGTACATCCCAAGGTTCGAAAATATCGCAACCGCATGAAAGTCAGTAAACATCACACCCGTATCGAAAGACGATATAAAAAAAGAATTAAGCATCTTCGTAAAGATGCCCACAGAATGCATAAACGTTACACCCAAAAGAAAGGGCGTAATTCCTACCGAAGTGGAAAAATACAGCGTACTTCAAAAATAGATAAGAACCGTGCCGTACAAAAAGTCCGAAGAACAGATCAAAAACGAAGCCGGTATGGTAATGGTAACACGAATACGGTTCAATCTCGCAGTCAGAACCGAAATATTAAGTACAACTCCCGTAGTAAAAGTAAAGCATCCCCTGCTCCACAGGTTAGAACACGCAACAGAAATGCACAACATCAACAGCAGCGATCAAACAGATCCGGTAAGAAGTCAGCCGTTAAAAGAGGAAATAATAAGCGGCAACAAAAATCAGTACGCTCCCGTAGCAATAATCGTGGAAGCCAAAAGAAATCGGTTTCCAAAGGAAAGAAAAAGAGCCGAAACGGCGATGGTGGTAACAGAAGAGGAAATCGCAGTAGAGGAAACGGCCGTGGCGGGAATTAACAAATAATTTCTATGATAGAATAGAGTGGAGGCTGTCCATAAACAGCAAAGGGGACAGCCTCCATTTATTATATCCAAACCATCCATTACTACCCATCTGGACTAATATATTACTTCTCTTTCAATAAAATTTCCGGTTAAAATAACATAAAGCATATTTTCCGGAGGCTCACTCTGTACATTCTCCCCTTCAAAATCAAATGCATAAAAATCACTGCATCCAAAGCAACCCATAGTTGGATCCGACCCTTTCTGACCGGTAATAAGATGAATACTGTGCCTCCAGTCTTCTTTTAACGGCAGTTCGATATTCCCCGAAGAAGTGGACGTTTCTTTCCCTTTAAGAGCAACATTGATTTTCATTTTTAAGTTACCGGACTTAGGAGTTGAAATGGCAGGAGTAGCAGGGCCGGTTGTTGGATTATCGCGCGGTTTAAAATTTTCATTTCGAAATTCATATTCCGATCTCCCATCCGAAACAATCAGATACACTTCAAAATTTGCAAGCAGCTGATCTGATACGGAAATTTGGGCCTGTGCTTTCTCCATGTTTGCCCCCAGCAATGAACAGCCGGATAACAAAACAGTCCACCCCAGAATCGCCGCAAACAATCTGAATTGTATACCTGTTTTTTTCATTACATTCTAAATGATCAAAGCGGCAACGTTACAGTCAGCTGGTGGGTGAACACTTTAGAACTTTCCAGGGCCAGCTGCCCGTTAGGTGCAAAAATAAATTCTCCGCCCATGCTAAAGTCGCTGGCTGCATTTATACCAGTCCAACCTCCCGTAGTGGCCGTACCCGGCTGGCCTGTGCCAGTCGTAATCAACGTGGTATATTGTATGGTTATATTACTAAAAATAGCTCCGGCTGCCAGACTAAAAGTCCATTCTGTCCATCTTTCCTCCTGATCCCGGGAGGTATCTTCCACATAATACTTCTGTCTAAGATCATAGCGATAGGCTTTTGCCCGAATACCGGCCTCCAGCAGAGCGTGAGTCCCCTGCCACCCAACTCCTGTTTTGATCATTGAATTAATAAACTCGAATTCATTTTCAATCGTCTTCTCGCCCTCCCGAACCAATACTTCCGTTTCCTCCTCATTCCAGATATCATTCTGGGCCTCTACCCAGGTATTACTCCATATTGGTTCTATGATAAAATCTATGCCGAAAGTCACATTATCATCCGAAGTATTGGAGGTTCCTAAACCAGCATTAAAAGACCAAGTATTGCCGGGATCACGCGGTATGTTCATCAGTTCATAGTTGGGTATCTTCGGATGAGTTTTATAATTGAGTGTTAGAATACTTCCCCACTTCCAGTTACTCTCCTGTACAGGCTGATCGTAGCCAAAATGCAGCCCCCAGGTATTAGTCTTATCCATATTTTCTTCAACATCGGAGGGCTGTGATTCGGGTACCGTGATGGTAGAATTGCACATCCAAGGTTCAATCATACAGCCGTTATTGCGCGAATAAGAATAGATAACTTCGTGCGTCATATCTGTACGGGTAAATAACGTCAGCACTTCATAATGCGCTCCGGTGCCAATTTCTCCATCCAGCCCCAGCCGAAGATCCAGCATATACCCATCTTGTTCAATACGGCGGCTGCGAGGATAGAGCATATCTACTCCGTTCATGGCCCCAAGTCCTGCCCAGTGCAAACGCGCTCCCAACGAATGAGAATCATTTAAGGTTCGTCCAGCCTGCATCCAAAAATAGTTATTGTTTGTGGACTTATCCTTCAGCAGATTACTGCTTGTATGGGGACGATCCATCTCCTGAATGGCTACTCCCACTCCACCGAACCATTGGTTGCCGGAAGTCAGGCCTCCCACAGAAAGCGTTTTTGCAGCACCATTTCCATCGGTGATCCTATATAACGCAGGATTCATAAAGACGCGAGTACCTCCAAGCCGACCCGCCTTGGCGGGATTCACAAATGAATCCGCCAGCGTATCATCCAAAGCGATAGAAAGACCGCCCATGCCGACATTTACTGAAGGTTGTACCAGAAACTGATCGCCCGTAGCAACGGGAGCCGTCTTGAGTTTAATGAGCTGTGCCCGTGCATCCACAGGCAAAAGCATCAACAAAGCCACAACTGCCGCTATTATGATCAAAAATAAGTTATGTAATTCTATACCTGAATCTACCCTGTGACTTTTTTCATCAACCATTTTACAAAGACCTTTAATACAGAAAAATTACCCTGTAAGGGTATTAAGTAAGTAGTCGGGATGCAGATACAGAACCACATCCCGACATGGCGTCCCTCCGGCTTATATCAGTACGCTAACAGAACGTGCGTCCAATATTTATACACACTGATATTCGGGAATAACTACTCCCTGCACCAATTTTTTTTAAAAATTTATCTGCAAACTAAGGGAGGGATTAAAGCCGGGCATGGTACGCTTATGGATTTTATAGTCCTCCGTATCTCCTACAGGATATAAACTCCAGTCAATGGTATTACGGCGATTTAGTACATTGATAAGATCAAGGCGTAATTCTGCATCCATAAAAGAAAGGGAAGGCTTATAGACAAAAGAAAGATCAAGCTGGTGATAGGTAGCAAGATGATCGTCCTCCGGATGAGCAAAAGAAAAATCACCGAACTGCTGGTTATCCGCATAAAACAAAAAGTGGTAGTAGGCCTGACGGAATCCCCAGCTTCTGCCCAAAATACTTTGCCACTTTGCAACAACCGAGAGCTCCGGCCACAGATGCCATAACCCCCGCAGCTGAAACCGGTGTGGCTCATGCCATGAGGCGGGTAATGAACGGCCAAACTGGCTATCCAGATTAATGCGATTGTAGTTATAATCATAGCCCAGCATCAACTTAATTTTGGAATCAAAGGCGGACTGATCCAGCCGAAAAGAGAAGCCGGCATTCTCCATCTGCGTGGTTTCTGCGAAAGCATTGGCAGAAGTCCGGTCAACAGCCATATCCCTCAACAAGTTTTGATAAGAAACCGTATAGGTAGTCGGCTGCCATTTATAAAAAGCTTCTATATTAAAAGTAGTATTTTCGGCAGGCTCATAGTAAAAGGAACTACCCAAGTGCCAGGCTTCGGGTGTTTGCGAAAGTTTACCATGCGACCAAACTTTAAATGAAGGTACCAGCGAAGTGGGACCGGGATTCGTAATTTCAAACTGGTGGATAAATTGCCGGTAGTATCCGCCGGAGAAGCGTACCGACCAGTAGCCGATATCAGAATCAGGACGATCAAATTGTACACTGGCCCTGGGCTCTGAATACAAGCGATCGATAACATCCACATAGGTAAAACGACTACCCAGGGAAAATTTCCAGTATTCTCCGGTTCTCCACGTTCCATCCAGATAGCTACTCAAAAGCAACGTACGCTGATCGGAAATAGTAGGAAGATAAAACAGATCGGTCAAATTCACCTCTGACTGCACGTAATCCACTTGTACACCCGCATCTGCCTTTACATTCGGACTAAAACTATAGGTGCCATCCGTGCGAAAGATAAAGTGGCTGATGTTATTTTCATTTCGCTGGTTGGGCACGCGATTTTGCGTCGAAGCTTCCTGAAAGGTTGAAAAAACAGCATCAGAAGTTGTTCCCAATCCCCCTTCTGGAATCACCGGATTATTACTAGTACCCAGCTGGTAATGGTGAAGAAATGCATTTTCACTAAAGCTTAGCTGTGTCTCCAGGTTGAGGCGGGGGGAAACAAACTGGTTATAGCTGATCTGTCCCATAAAATTATCCCACTGGTACTGGTCACGCGCATAAAGGTACCGCGGCATTTCTTCAAGAGCTGGGGCCTCTCTCAAAAGCTCAGTACTTACGTCATTTTCCCCGAAGTAAAAAGAGGAGGAAAGCGTTTTATAGTCATCGATTTCATATTCAGAAGCCAAGTGGACATCATAAAAACGTACATTTGAAGAATGCTCTCGGGGTTCATACAAGGAGGCGTCATTTTCAGAATCAAGCAAAATATTGGTCATGACAGGATCCAGCTCATCCCACTGCTGAAGAGTTTGTGCCAAGTTGGGTTCCTGGTATATATTCCAGTAATTTGAACGTCCGGCCGCCATCACTTTAAATGACGATGACTCGTTATCGCCGGTAAAATTCATATCGCCCCGCACATTCAGGCTTAGTGGATCTCCCTGCATCTGGCCCGAATAATTATTTCCTCCTCCCATATCGTGACTTAAATCTATGAGTCCAGCAATTTGACTGCCTTCCGATGGGCCATAGCCCGATTTATGGAGCTCTATCTTGCTGATAGCGTAGGGACTAAAAGCACTAAACATCTGTCCGAAGCTATAAGGATTGTAAACCGGGACGCCATCCAGAAGAATACGATGATCGCCCTGTCGGCCGCCCTGCAGGTGGAGATCCGTCATAGGAATACCATACTGCACCCCCGAAAAAAGCGACAAACTTTGAATCGCATCCTTCATGGGTCCGGCTTTTTCCCACTCGCTGTCCGAATCAATAATCTCTCCCTTTCCATTATTTCCCTGAGGAAGCTGGGGGAGATGTTCTTTGACTACTACTGGTTTAAAATCCACAGGCTTAGGCTGCAATGAAATTTCTTCTCTTTTATGCTCATCCGGCTGAATTTCTATTGTCTTATAGACCGCCTCATATCCAACATAACTAAAAACGATATGATAAGTCCCCGAAATAAGATCACTGAGTACAAACCTACCGCTATTTCCAGTACTAGTTCCTCCTGAAGCATCCGCCAGCTTAACCGTAGCCCCGGGCAAAGGCTTCCCTGTAGAACGATCCACAATTTTTCCGCTAAGCGTACCGTAGGAAGGATCATCACCCACATTCTTTACAATAACGATGGTACCGGAAGAAAGGGTCACAAAATCCAGAGTGGTGGCTTCCAGGACCTCCTGCAATATTTCTCCCACGCTCTTTTCTTCGATACGAGTATAAACGCTGATGCCCTCTACGATAGCGGGATCATAAACCATATCGGTTTCCGTATGGGAGGCGATTTTTTCCAATACATTTGTCAGAGGTTCGCCCCTGAAAGAAAAAGAATAAGAATCCTCACTAGATTGTCCCTGCAGCGTTAGGGAGCAACACATCAACCAAAAAAGCAGGCTTGACCCAATAAAAAAGTAACGGATTATTCTCCTTGGTACTAATACAGACATAGCAGATAACGGCTTTCAGAATTATTTAAATATACGATATCCATTGGCCGTTTCAGCATATCGCAGTCCCTTGACCCGGCAGATATCTTTTATAATAGACTCCGCTCCTTTAGGATTTGCATAGAATGCAGAAAGCGTATCCTTAGCCATATTCATATCTTTAAACTCGATATCTATATCGAATTTTCGTTCCAACTCTTTAAAAATAACGGGCAGAGACTGTTGATCAAAGGCCAGCTTCCGGTCCCGCCAAGCCAAAATACGGACTGTTTGAGCAGTTTCCGGGGACGTAGGCTGTTCCATATTTACCGACCAGCGGCTCTGCTGATCCCGGGTCAGGATCACTGACCTCTCAGGATATTCGGAAGGATAAAAACGCACACTTCCTTCAGACACCGTTACCTCTGTTTCGCCGGAAGAGGCCTCTCCCCAAGCTCGTATATTAAATTGCGTACCTGTTACCTTTACCGTCGATTTATTAGTACGCACTAGAAATGGATGATCATCCTGTTGGACATCAAAGAAAGCCTCCCCCTTTAATTGCAACTTCCGATTTGTCCAGCCATAAAGGCGATTGTATTGAATTTCACTTCCGCTGTTCAACTCTATTTCCGTACCGTCCGAAAGTACAACCTGCGCCGTTTCACCATAAGGAACACGCTCTGTTTGGGGCATCCACAAGAAACCGGCCCCAAAAATAATCAGAATCAGGGCTGCTGCCGCGAACCATTTCCATTGCCCCATAAAAGACTGTTTATCATCTATACGACGATGCACTGTAGAAAGTGCCTGCTCCACTTCTTCATCTGTTGGCAGAGCTTCGTCTTCACGGACTGCTTCGCTCAAATCCCAAATCTTTTCTATTGTTTTGCGTTCTTCTTTTCCAAACTGGTTAAAAAAGTCTTCAGGATCTGGGATATCACTATTTCTATTATGTTTTGTGCTATCTTTCATAGTTAATTATTCATCTATCTTATTTTGCTTATACTCCTCATAACGATCTCTTAATGTACTCAGTACCGCTACAATATGATTATTCACCGTGCTGGGCGAAACATCCATAACACTGGCTATTTCATCATGATCCAGTCCCTCGAACCGACTGAGTTCAAAGGCCTCGCGTTGTCGATCCGGCAGCTCTTTAATCCATTCATACATATGCTTTTTTAACTGACCATTATCTCCGTCAGGATGAGAAGGATCCGTTGTTTTCAGCAATCGCTCGTCATCCAGACCCACCTTCTCATCTGCATGGTCTCGGATATGATTCAGCGATTTATTGCGAACCATAGTATATAAATAAGCCTTCAGGGACTGCTCGGGATCGATATATTCTCTTTTGTCCCAAAGGCTTACAAAGGCGTCCTGTACAATATCATCAGCTATGGCTTTCCGACTGTGATACCGGCGGGCAAAACGGACAAGCCGAGGGTACATGGACCGAAACAGACGATCAAAAGCCCCTCGGTCCGACGCCAAAATCTGTTTTCCCCAAGTACGTATTTGTTCGTTCGTCGGTGTATCCATGTATTCGCTGTGTTAATAATACACATCAGAAGAATAGTATAACTATTGTAAAAAAAAATTTTTCAGTTAGCAGGCAAAGTGAGGAAAATAATATCCGACTTACAGCTCATGAATAGTCACTATAAATTATTCTATTGTATTTTAAACTCTTCAAAACTAAAAAAAGGCCTGTCCATAATGAACAGGCCTTTTTATCAAACTCATCTGACAAATAACAAACTACTAAAGGAAAAGCGGGAGCAATGTCAGAGCTACAATACTCATCAACTTAATAAGAATATTGAGCGAAGGTCCGCTGGTATCTTTAGCGGGATCGCCAACCGTATCTCCGATTACAGAAGCAGCATGCGCCTCGGAACCTTTACCACCGTGTTCTCCGGTCTCAATAAACTTTTTGGCGTTATCCCAGGCACCACCGGCATTACTGAGGGCAATCCCCAGCAGCATAGCCGTACCAAGTGCTCCAATAATCATTCCGCCAAGTGCTTCGGTACCAAGTACCAGTCCCACAATAATAGGTGGAATGATAATCAGGAATCCGGGCACAATCATCTGTTTAAGAGCACCGATGGTACTGATATCCACACAGCGACGATAATCAGGTTCGGTTTCGCCTTTCAATATCCCCGGCATCGCCTTGAACTGGCGTCGTACTTCTTCAATCATATCAAAAGCGGCACGGCTCACAGCCGTCATTGTCAGGCTTGTAAAGATAAAGGGCATCAACACGCCTAAGAACACGCCAGTCAGTACCTCAATATTCAAAAGACTAATGGCATCAAGTCCTGCCCGGGTTGAAAACGCGCTAAAAAACGCCAGAGCGGTTAATCCAGCACTACCGATCGCAAAACCCTTTCCGATAGCAGCCGTCATATTCCCGGCAGCGTCAAGGGCATCGGTACGTTCACGAACCTCATCTGGAAGAGACGACATTTCGGCAATTCCCCCGGCGTTATCGGCTACCGGTCCGTAAGCATCAATAGCAAGACTAATACCCAAAGTTGACAACATAGCTACGGCTGAAATTGCAATTCCATAAAAGTCAGCCAGCACATAACTCACAAATGCTACCGCAATAATCACAAGCATTGGGATAGCCGTGGACATAAACCCTAAACCAAGCCCCTCAATAATATTGGTAGCTGCACCTGTTTCTGACGCTTCGGCCAGCCTCTTAACCGGTTTGAAATGACTGCTGGTATAGTATTCCGTTGAGAGTTCTATGATAACTCCAGCCGTCAATCCGGAAAAGACCACCCAGAACATAGTAGCACTGCCGAAATAGGCATCGGACAAGAACCAGGAACCTACCAGCACCACAAATGCGGCAAAAAGGAAACTGTAGCGCAATACTTTTTGGAGGGTTTCCTCATCATTTGCCCGTACAATAAACATACCTGCAAGAGAGGCTACAATCCCAAGCGCACCTAATGCAATCGGAAAATAGATATGTGCCTCTGTTAGCGCCAATCCGAGTGCCATAGCTGCAATCATGCTCCCCACATAACTACTGTAAAGGTCAGCGCCCATACCGGCTATATCACCAACATTATCACCAACGTTATCTGCAATAGTAGCTGGATTTCGTGGATCATCTTCGGGAATTCCCTGTTCTACTTTCCCGACGATATCAGCCCCTACATCAGCGGCTTTAGTATAGATTCCACCACCTACACGGCTAAAAAGTGCAATCGTAGAAGCACCGAAACTGAATCCAAAGAGTGATAATATAATAGATTCCAACCCGATAGTGCCTGTTCCAATATATAGTAAAGAGGTAAGCCCCAGAAGTCCGAGACCAACAACGGCCAGTCCCATTACGGCACCGCTTCGAAAAGCAATCTTTAAAGCATCGGCAAGACTATTTCCTGCAGCTGCCGCTGTACGCACGTTGCCTTTAGTTGCTGCGCGCATTCCAATAAATCCTGCTAAAGCACTAAAGATAGCTCCAATTGCATAGCAGACGGCCGTCCATGCTCCTAAAAAAATCCATAACAGTACTGCAATGATGAGCGCAAAAACTGCCAGTGTTCGGTATTCACGGCCTATGAATGCCATCGCACCCTCACT
>JBEPXF010000097.1:0-10040 GCA_041642075.1 Fodinibius sp. | reverse complement strand
CGGATCGGGACTATTTCGATACTCGCTTGTTATATTTCCAGTTAAGGCCATAGCTAAAACTCAAATGGAGCGGTTTTGTTCAGCCTGATAAACTTTTTTGATTACATTTATGACGCTATCAGGGTTTAGTGATATAGAATCGATGCCGCACTCCACCAGAAAAGCTGCGTAATCCGCATCATCACTAGGAGCCTGTCCACAAAAACCGATCCTGATACCTGCTTCATGGGCACGCCTTATTACGTCGCGAATTGCTTTTTTAACGGCCGGATCATTTTCATTAAACAGGTAGGCCAGATCCGCCGAATCCCGATCCACTCCCAGGATAAGCTGTGTCAAATCATTCGATCCAATAGAAAAACCGTCAAATAATTCAGCATATTTTTCCGTAAGGATATAATTGCTCGGAACTTCACACATCATATAGATTTGGAGGCCATTTTCACCGCGCCGCAAGCCGAAGGTCTCCATCTGCTCCAATACTTTTCGAGCCTCAGTCAGTGTCCGACAAAAGGGAATCATAATAATTACATTATCAAGACCGATTTCTGCACGTACCTTTTTGAGTGCCCGGCATTCCAGGGCAAATCCATCCCGGTATCCATCACTGTAATAGCGCGAGGCACCCCGCCATCCCAGCATTGGATTCTGTTCATCTGGTTCAAACTCATTACCCCCAATCAGATCGGCGTATTCATTGGTCTTAAAATCACTGGTACGTACGATTACGGGATCCGGATGTTGAGAGGCGGCTATTTTGGCGATACCGCTGGAAAGTTTATCAACAAAATATTCCTCAAGGTCACTATATCCCTTGGTCAGCTTCCTGATTTTAGCAAATTCATCCTCATTATTAACACGTTCGGGATGTGCCAAGGCCATTGGGTGAATGCGAATATGCTGACTTATAATAAATTCCATGCGGGCCAGTCCTACACCGCGGACCGGAAGCCGCCACCATTTAAAGGCAGACTCCGGAGTCGCCAGATTTAGCATAATATCTGTTTGGGGTTCGGGCAGATTACTCAGATCAACCTCATTAACATCGAATTCAATCATTCCCTCGTAAATCTTTCCCTCCTCTCCCTCTCCGCTCGAGAGCGTTACTTCTTGTCCTTCTTTAAGCACCTTTGTCCCTTTACCCGTACCCACTACGGCAGAAATTCCCAGCTCGCGACTAACAATGGCCGCGTGACAGGTTCGTCCCCCGAAATCAGTAATAATTCCAGATACGTTTTTCAGGGAAGGCACCCAGTCGGGCTCTGTCATTTCAGTAACCAGTATATGATCGGGCTTCAAATCTTTAAGATCGGTGATATCATGCACATGTTTGACAATACCGTGAACGATATTGTTACCAATACTTAAACCCTTTATTAACACCGGTGCTCCATTTTCATGTAGACTATAGGTTTTAAAAAGCCCATCAAGCTCTTGTGAATGAACGGTCTCGGGACGTGCCTGCACGATATAAAGCTGATCAGTAGAATCTTCTTTCACCCACTCGATATCCATTGGTTTCCCATAATGATTCTCTATATCAGCAGCCCACCGGGCCAGCTGTAGCACTTCATCATCTTCGAGTACGAACGATTGCCGCTCCATCATCGAAGTAGGCAAGTTTTTCGTTTTATTTTCTCCATCAGAAGCATACACCATTTTCAGCTCTTTGCTCCCTTTTATTTTCTCGATAATGGGACGTTTCTCATCATCATTCAGGAATGGTTTGAAGACAAAAAACTGGTCTGGATTAACGGTACCCTGCACAATATTTTCTCCGAGCCCCCACGAACCATTAATGAGCACCACATTGGGGAACCCTGATTCTGTATCCACCGTGAAGATGACCCCGGAGCAAGCTTTGTCTGCCCTGACCATCTTCTGAATTCCGATGGAAAGAGCAACCTTCATGTGATCAAATCCCTTCTCCTCGCGATAAGAAATGGCACGATCGGTAAAAAGGGAGGCAAAACACTTCTTGCAGATTCCCACCAGTTCATCTCCTCCGCGAACGTTCAGATAGGTCTCCTGTTGTCCCGCAAAACTGGCATTGGGAAGATCCTCTGCGGTAGCACTACTTCGAACAGCCACATCCACCGCCTTAACATCGTACTGTTCGGATAACTCCGAATAGGCCGACCTTATTTTCTCTGCCAACGGAATCGGAAAGACCCCCTTCTTGATCATCTGTCGGATTGAACGGCCGGTCTCTTCCAGCGATATATCTCCTCGCTGATACCTGCTTATTTCTTCCGTAACGGGGTCATTCAGGTTATTTTCCTTCATAAAGGCCCAATAGGCTTCCGCGGTGGTGGCAAATCCATTAGGAACATTGACGCCCAGCGGTTCCAAGTGTTTGAGCATTTCGCCCAGGGAGGCATTTTTTCCCCCAACCAAGTCAACATCGTCTATTCCGACCTCTTCAAACCAAAGTATATAGGGAGATGATTGTTTGTCCATAATATTTAGTTGTAAATGGATGTATCAGGATATAAATTTCAATGGCTACAAAATGAAATATCGGTTATACCTTGTTGATATTTATCGTGCCACATAACCACCGTCAACCAACAACGGGTGACCGTTAACAAAAGAGGCTTCATCGGAGGCTAACCATACAACAGCATCAGCTATTTCCCGTGGTTTCCCCAGTCGGCCTACCGGATGAAGTGAAATGATATGTTGTTTCACTTCTTCATCTGTAGTAATTCCGGCATTTTCCAACATGGGTGTTTCTATAAATCCCGGGCATACAGCATTAATCCGTATACCTTGCGAAGCGTATTCAATTGCGGCGGTTTTTGTGAGCCCCAGCAATCCATGTTTGGAAGCAACATAAGCCGGTGCTTCCGCAAAGCCCACATGCCCAAGTATTGAAGAAACATTAACAATCGACCCGCTGCCATTCTCGAGCATAGCCTCAATTTCATATTTCATGCACATAAATTGCCCTCTCAGGTTGATACCAAGTACTTTATCCCATCCTTCAGTGCTGTATTCACCGGTAGGTGCTGATTCTCCACCTATTCCGGCATTGTTACAGGCAATATCCAGTCGACCAAATTTCTCAATTGTCTTTTCAATCATGTTGCGGATATCGTCCTCCTTGGATATGTCCGCATTAACAGAGAGTACCTCCACCTCTTCTTTTTGTACCAGCTTTTTTGTTTCCGCGAGCTGATCTTTATTGATATCTGAGATTACAACGTCAGCCCCCTTTCTTGCAAAAGCTATGGCCGTTTCTCTGCCAATACCCGTAGCTGCGCCCGTAATTAAAGCAACTTTATTTTTCATGGTTTATCTTTTTTTTTGGACTACTAAATATTTTTGAACTCCCACTCGTTGAAATACCTAACAGGCCGTAAATGGGGCATATGCCTATAATGGCAGTCATTAAGGGGATAACTCCTACCAATCCCCACCAGCTTTGATACATAATGCCATAAGCAATAAAAATTACTGCTAATATCAGTCGTATAATTGTATCGGTCTTACTTATATTGTTATTCATGATGATATTACATTATTAGATTTGATAGACCGACAAAGTGATGGTTATCAGTATTGCCGATCTATCAAATTCTATTATTTATCGGTAATTAGTCTATCGGCACGTTTTTCGGTTTCTGGACCTCTGCTTTTGGAACAGTTACTTTTAGAACGCCATCCTTAAATCGAGCTTTTATTTTGTCGTCCTTGCCTGCCGAAGGCAGCGTGAATGATCTTGTAAAGCTACCGTGATACCGCTCCCTACGAAGAAAATCTTCCTTCTCTTCTTTTTCCTCATGCTGGCGTTCACCGCTAATAGTCAGCCTGTTATCCTTATAACTTACTTCTACATCTTCTTTAGAAATACCCGGCAAATCCACTGATACGATATATTCTTCACCAGTTTCACTGACATCCGTATCCGGTGCCCACAGTTCCATTCCTATTCCGTTATTTTCTGCTCTACGCGAAAAAGGTACGATATCATCGAAAAAACGATCCATCTCCCGCCGAATGGAATCAATTGGGGAAAAATCAGATCTCTTTTGTATTGCTTTCATAACTACTCCTCTTATTAAATTGAAATTTCATAAACAATTATCCGTAATAAAATCCGGCACTGCTTATTTCTCATGTACAAGTAAGGAATTATAAGGACTCAGATATGCAGTACGATCTCATTGAATTTTGTAGGAAAGCGGTAAATGAAATGATAGGGGATTCCCCTACATTTGATAAATATTAAATTAACTACTGATGATTTTAATTGTCAGCGGATGTTAATTTAAGAAATAATAAAGCGTCTATTCCCTCGCGACTGTTATTAATTTATCTAAAAATTGAAATCTGTTCTTAATTTTCTATGTATGTCTTGCTACAAATCGTTATTTCCGGATACAAGATTGCTCTCTTGATAATGATCATAAAAATTGGGGCTATTCCAAGTTTGCACCTTCCGTCTCCACCCATTTCACCGCATGCATCATGAGCTCCGTGGCATTTTCAAGATTGAGTTTGGTTTTGATCCGGGCTCGGTACGATTCCACTGTTTTTACTGCGAGATGTAATTTTTCAGCAATTTCACGAGTATTATTCCCTTTACCGGTAAGTTCGAAAACCTCCAGTTCACGATCACTTAACAAATCAAGTGGAGACTTATTAAGATCTTTTTGACCACTTGTCATGCCCAATAATAATTTTTCATTAATGGCATCGCTAACATAGATTCGGCCATTGAGTATTTTTCTAACCGCTTTAATCAAAACATCCCCGGCTTCTTGCTTCATAACATATCCTTTAGCCCCGGCCCGTAGCACCCGTTCTGCATAAAGATTTTCTTCATGTCGGGATACGACTAAAATTTTAAGATCGGGATCCTGTGCGGTAAGATGCTTTACCAGTTCCAGGCCGCTCATTCCAGGTAGAGAGATATCGATAATGGCCAGATCAGGAGAAAGTTCATCGTGTTTTTCCACGACTTCTTCAGCACGCTCAAACTGTGCTACAACTTCGAAACCAAGTTCCGAGTCCAGTGTCATTGACAATCCTTTGCGCATCATTGGATGATCATCCACCACAATAATTTTTGTCTTAGTATCCTTACCCATAACTAAATATGATTAAATTTTACTTAAAGTTTTAATATTGGAATACGGAATACGGCATATTACCCGAGTTCCTCCCTCAGAAGTTTCCGAAATAGTCAATTTACCTCCTAAAATATGGGAGCGGTATTTCATCGTTTTAATGCCCATACCTTTATTTTTTCCCTCTTCTATAACAGAGAAACCTATTCCATTATCCTCAATGACAAGTTGTAACCTATTCTTGTTGACTTCGAGGCGAACGGATATTTTGGTAGCCTGTCCATGTTTGACTGCATTATTAATAGATTCCTGTACAATACGATACAGGTGTAATGCAACTATAGGCTTTTCAATTTCAATTTCTTTGGGACATTCAAAAAAACAAAGAGTCTCGTTAACCTTTTCGACTCGCTCACAGAGTCGATCCAAGGCAGCCGGTAGCCCTTCATTTTCCAGTTCAATATGAGCCAATCCATGTGCTAGCTCGCGGGCCTGCTCATCTGCTTCTCTTATCATCTGTGAAATCTCAAGCACTTCTTTTGCTGCCGGCAGTCCGTTAGCTTCTAACTTCCGGGCCAAATTCCTGCTTATAAGACTAATGCCCGAAAGCATCTGTCCCAATCCGTCGTGTAGTTCATGTCCGATACGGCGACGCTCGTCTTCTGCTATTTCAAGTATTTCATTTTCCAGCTTTCGCCGGTTACTAATGTCTTTTACTAATCCGGTAAAAATTATTTCATCTCTAAATTTAACCTCGCTCACTGCCAATTCAATTGGAAATACACTCCCGTCCTTTCGTTTGCCTCTTAATTCTCTGCCAATACCAATTATTTTGCGTTCGCCTGTTTCGAGATAATTATCCATGTACTGGTCATGTTCCTCCTGGTAGGGAGAGGGCATAAGCATGCTTATATTTTTCCCCATCACTTCCTCAGAAGCATAGCCAAACATTTCTTCGGCCGACTTGTTAAAATTCTGAATGATTCCTTCCTTATCAATGGTAATAATTCCTTCTACGGCCGTCTCCAAGATCGCTTCAGTCCGTACTTGGCTCTCGGCCAGCTCTAACTCCGCTTTTTTCTGTAAGCTGATGTCGCTGGCAGTCCCCAGAATAACTTTCTCTCCATTACTATCCTCAATAACAGTTCTTTTTACATCCAGCCAGATAACAGAACCATTTTTATGATGACCCTCAATTTCGAGTGAAAGGTTCTCTCCTTTTTTTAGTTTGACTAATTCTTCCTCAAAATCAAGCGATTTACGATCGGGATAAAGAAACCAAACAGGCTTCCCTACTGCTTCTCCTGCTTTATATCCGAACACCTCCTCACCACCCCCATTCCAATACAGAATGGTTCCATTCAGATCTATCAGCATTACTAACCTTGGAAGATTATCCAAAATTATTTTAAGGTCCTCAAAGGATAAATCTGTTTTAAATTCCGCCCTACTCATAATTTATCTTATATATTTATTCCGGATAATCAGAAAATCAATTTTATGCTATCATACCATAATTCAAAAGTGTTTGTCTTGCTCTACTCCCCCCACACTCTTGTAAGGTTGTCCCCTACATATTTTACAGCTCTTTATTGCGCTATAACTTTGAACTATTAGACAGATATTAAATATAAATTTATAGGCAAAATATACACTTTTAATTCAAAATATATACATTATGACAACTCAAAATAAAGGAAATGAAATATTTGACTTATACGATCTGATGCTTGAACAACTGCGTGATCTATATGACGGAGAGCGCCAACAGCTCAATTACCTTCTAAAAGCAGATGAACAAACAAACTCCTTTGAACTCGATGAAATTATTCAGATGCATCGCAGAGAAACAAAAAAGCAATTAAGCCGGTTAGAGGAAGTTTTTAAAATACTTAATGAAAAACCAACCGGAGAATCATGCGATGGCATAAAGGGAATCATTGAGGAATCGCTGAAACTAAGTGAACGCTGTATAAATCCGGAAGTTCGCGACGCTTCACTGGTTACAGCCATCCAGCATATCAACCACTATGAAATTGCGGGTTATGGTACCGCCATCGCCTACGCTAAAACTCATGACCAACATGATATTGCTGAACTGCTGCTCGATACATTGAGAGAAGAAAAAAAAGCCGATATGGGATTAAGCGATCTTGCCCATGACCGAATCAACCCTGACGCAAAATGGACGGCAATTGTACAAAAGTCGGAGAAAGAATCTGCTTAATAACTTGCCAATGCAGTACAATACTATAGATAGAACAAATTTGTCATATCCAATTTTTGTAAATGAAAAATTTCTTGACGGCAAACAAGTTTAAGGCATTATTGACAGTGGTCTGCGCCGTCACTTTGCTCATCGGAGCTGTAGGTGAGTGGACAGGATGGCTGCAAGAGCAAGTCACTGTTGTTCTCTATATTCTTGCATATCTCAGCGGAGGATATGCAGGAACTACTGAGAGTATTAAAGCTCTAATGAAGTTTAAAATCAACGTAGATGTACTCATGATTCTTGCGGCCCTTGGAGCAGCCATTATCGGTGAGTGGATGGAAGGAGCTATTTTACTCTTTTTATTTTCACTAAGTAATACACTTCAGGATTATGCACTTGGTAAAAGCCGACGTGAAATAAAATCCCTCATGAAACTTCGTCCTGATGAGGCGCTGGTCCGTAACCCCGATGGTTCGGAAGAAAAACGGCCAATTGAAGATCTTTCAAAAGGTGACATTGTAATTGTCAAACCCGGTGAACGCATTCCTATAGACGGAATAATAACTGAAGGAATTACATCGGTAAATCAGGCAGCTATAACAGGAGAAAGCGTACCCGTTAAAAAAGAACCGGAAGATGAGGTATTTGCTGCCAGCCTTAATGAAAACGGAGTTATTTCTGTAAAGGTTACCAAGTTGGCCGAAGAAACAACACTGGCTAAAATCATAAAATTGGTTGAACAGGCACAAAGCAGTAAAGCTGCCACCCAGCGGTTTTTAGATGATTTTGAACCCTGGTACGCAGGAGGAGTAATTATAGCAGTTATTCTGCTCATTATATTTCCATGGTTCTTATCCAACCAACCTTTTGACGATATATTTTACCAAGCCATGACGGTACTGGTTGTGGCTTCTCCCTGTGCATTGGTAATCAGTACACCAGCCTCTGTACTTTCGGCTATCGCCAATGCTGCAAAAAATGGTATTTTATTTAAAGGCGGTGCCTATCTTGAACAAGCAGCCTCTATCGATATTATTGCATTTGACAAGACGGGAACGCTGACGAAAGGTAATCTGGCGGTGACAGATATCATCTCTTACAATAACGGAAATGCCAATTCTACTTCAGAATCTGAATTACTTTCATTGGCAGCTTCAGTTGAAGAACATTCTGAGCATCATCTGGCTACCGCCATTTTAGAAAAAGCTGACGAACTAAATGTAGAATATGGTTCTGCAAGTCAGGTGCAGTCTGAGGCCGGGAAGGGTATAACTGCACAATTGGATAATAAGACCATTCAAGTAGGCAATGAGAAACTCTTTAATACCCACAACGAATACTGGAAAAACGGAATACAGGAAGAAGCTGATAAATTAAAATTACAAGCCAAAACGGTAATTTATGTTGTTATTGAAGGTAAACCAGCCGGCTTAATTGCAGTGGCTGATGAAATTCGAGAGCAGGCTCCAGCGGCAATAAAGAAATTAAAAAGTCTGCAAATTAACCGCTTGCTTATGTTGACCGGGGATACTACCGGTGTTGCTCGTTCTATCGCAGGTCAGATTGATATGGAGGAGTTTCACGCAGAGCTGCTTCCCGACGAAAAAGTTGAATTTATCAAACAGCTAGTCAAAGAAGGTTCTACGGCCATGGTGGGTGATGGCGTCAATGATGCCCCGGCATTGGCAGCCAGCCATATGGGTATTGCCATGGGTACGGCGGGTACTGATGTAGCTTTAGAAACAGCCGATGTGGTTTTAATGGGTGACGACCTCAATAAACTGCCCTATCTGATTCAACTTGCTCGAAAATCACGAAAAATTGTCTGGCAAAATATCATCTTTAGTCTGGCAGTGATCGCAGTTTTGGTAGCCTCGGTATTTCTCTTTGCCTTGCCCCTTCCTATCGGTGTTGTGGGACATGAAGGAAGTACACTGTTAGTAGTTTTAAACGGATTACGTTTACTTAGAACATAATTGAGATATAAAACGCGACAATTTTAAAAATCTATGGCCTACTATTTACTGTTGAAACAAACATTAATAATTATAAAATCAATGCAGTTATGGCTGCTGGAGGCTTAGTATTGGATACCAGCATCAATCAGCACTGCCCATGATCTTGGACTGGTCATATTCCTTTGTATTAGGACAAAAACTTTTGGATGGTACCTCCTTGTACATTTTTTATCCCAATTTCCCACTAATCCGACAGCAGCCTTATACTAAAGTGCCCCTTCTCGGTTTACCCGAAGAAGAGGCCCTTAACCAACGATGCCTTATATGAAATTCAATTGAAAAAGTATTACTCTTCCAAAAC
Source organism: Fodinibius sp. (assembly GCA_041642075.1). GTDB lineage: Bacteria > Bacteroidota > Rhodothermia > Balneolales > Balneolaceae > Fodinibius. The sequence goes on along the minus strand of JBEPXF010000097.1, from coordinate 434 downwards.
GAATGTTATTTTTGCATTAACACGGTAAGCTTCAATCTGGTTATTGGATACTATTCCCTGAATATTTTCACAATAAACGCTTTTAATATTGTGAACACTCTTGGCTGCTTGAGATACGGCATTCTCTACAGCCTCTTCCATTGTTTCTCCTTCCGCAATGACTTCAATTACTTTTGCTAATGACATAGTAGTTTCGATTTTATATTAATATTTGAGTATGTATCATTTGTGAATCTATCTTCTCAGGCTTTCCCTCCACTTTTTTTAAAATTAAATATTATGAGTTTTCAAGACTTTTATCCCATAACTGTTGAATATCCCTGGGCATATTTCCATAAATATCCTGCAGCTCTCCTTCACTTACATGATCATAGAGCACATATAGAACGGATTTAAAAACTACTTCGGGATTAATATCCGTCACTGGACCCAAT
>JBEPXF010000096.1:0-10107 GCA_041642075.1 Fodinibius sp. | reverse complement strand
AAGAACGGCAGGAGGACCGCGGAAGTATGTGGTACGTAGTCGTGGAACAGCAGTGGACTAGAGAATCTTTCTCCTGCTGTTCACGGGTGCATTAACCGTCCAGCGCCTCCTATTTCCATGTAACCGGTTACTGTTCGATTTCAGCGGTAGTCAATGTACCTTTATTGTAGCGTTTCTCTGTTAAATAGTCAGGATGCAGTAGTAAACTCATAAAAAATTCAAGTTATAAATTTTCTATTGCCTATACGGTCCTTACATTATTTCAAGTTACATTTAGAGCCTTAAAATAAAAAGGAAATAATAAAATATTTATAAGTATAAAAGAAAGAAAAGATAAAACTTGTATTTTATTTATCTTTTAGTAATTTAAAAATAATGACCACATTTTATCACCTGATGTCTGACATGAATGATTGATCCTGAACAGTCAATAAAGCAGAATTCGGAAACCTCCCGTCCAAACAGGGAAAAGGAGTGGGTGAGAAGGGTGCGTGAAGAGAGCGATCGTTCCGCTTTCGAGCAGGTCTTTCGCTCTTATTATAAACGGCTTCACGGCTACGCCTATGGTTTCGTAAATCAGAAGCTGGAGGCTGAGGATATTGTTCAGACAATATTTTTAAACATTTGGGCCCAGCGAGAAGATTGGAAGCCGCCGGGTACGCTGAAGCATTATCTTTTCGCCGCCATTCGTAACGAGGCATTGAACAGGTTAAGGCATCAGCAGGTAGTCAAAAAGACAGAAGATGAGGTAAGCCGTATATTCAGAGAGCTGAAAGAACGTTCAGTTTCAGGAAAGGATGATGAGCTCCAGGAGCTGCGAAAAGATATTGAGCGCGGCATCAATCAGCTGCCCTCCCGGTGCCAAAAAATATTTCTCTTAAATCGCCGAAGCGGATTGACCTATGTCGAGATAGCCAATTTCCTGGATATCTCGGTTAATACGGTGGGAACCCAAATGGGACGCGCCCTGAAATCACTGCGGAAACACCTCGCCGATTACCTGTATGTGTTGCCGATTATGGTGGAATTGTCCCCCCTGCTATTTTATATAGGGAGCTGAAAATATTCATTACGGGGTGATAAGAGAGATTCTTTCCTGAATTCATAAAACGGCTATTGCTTTCCTACAGACTTTAAAAAAAATATTTTTTTGTCACAGTGCTGCCTTTCTCAAGTGTAATAGCTTATAGAGACCTTTGAAAAACCGATGATCAGTGGTATTTGTTCAAGGTCAGGCCCCGCAAGGGCAGTGTCCAATATTAAGGCCAGTGGGAAACTCGAATCGCAGCATTTAATGAATATGTAGGGATTTCAACAGCCCGGTCACACTGGCACTGCGGAATGAACCGGTTTTGAAAGTTCTTATATAGAAGACATCCCAAAAGTAAATACGGATTAATAAATAACATGGACCAGCAGATATCCTGGGAGCAATTGGCGAAATATTTTGCCGATGAATTAAACAGGGAAACGCATTCGAAAATAGCATCCTGGATTAAAGCCGATCCCCAACGGGAAGCGAAGGTGAACAAACTATATGACATATGGCAGGAATCAGGCGAGCTGCCTTACCAACTGGATGAGGATGCCGCGTGGAAAAGCCTTTCCCAAAATATGGATAAACTGGATAACGCACCCATTAATGTTCGCCGGCAAAATTCCGGGGCTGCAGGCAGGGTACGGTTCCTCCATGAGAAAAAGAACCGTACTGCGGACCACACGGCCCGGCGTGTTATGATGACGGCGGCCGCAGCCATCCTGTTGGTCGTGGGACTCTTTGCCTATTATGGTAGCCTGAACAATAGCGGAGAGCCTGATATTGGCATACGCGAACTTGTTGCCGGGAAAGGTGAAAGGGCGACTTATGTGCTTAACGACAGCACCAGAATTATGCTCCATGCCGGCAGCCGACTGGAAGTCCCTCTCAATTTCAACATAGACAGGAGAGAGATATATTTGGAAGGAGAGGCCTACTTTGAGGTTACGCATGATCCCGCAAAACCTTTTATCGTTCGTTCCAGGGATGCCTATACGCAAGTATTGGGGACCAAGTTTTTGGTTCAGGCATGGTCGGAAAAAAAGGATGATGACCGTATTGAAGTAGTGGTATCGGAAGGTAAGGTAGCGCTTGGAAATAATTCATCCGGTGATACGGGTACAACGCACGAAGCTATCGTCACCCGCAACCAGAAAGGCGTTCTGTCGGGACGTGAGGGACCGTCGGTTACCGATAACGTAGACCTGGAATGGTATTTGGGATGGACCGAAGACCGGATGTTTTTCGATAATCGTCCCCTAAGTGAAATCATACCACGCCTCGAACGCTGGTACGATGTAGACATAAAAGCAGCAGATCAGCAGATTATCTCGGAAAAGCTTACAGCAGAAGTAGACGTGAGCCAATCGATGGGGGAGGTGATGCGGAATATCGCCCTCTCGCTTGACCTGAAGGTGGAAAAAGAGGGACGCGTGGTAACGTTCATTAGGTCGGGCCAAGATGAGAGTATAAACCAAAAATAACTAACTGTGAAGTTTAATCAGAAATAAAAGAAAGGGAAATTATGGAAGGTATAATAAGAACACAAAAAATCGGATTTTGCTATAGTGCAATTGTTGCCGTGGGATTGATAGGTCTCATGGGAGTGACTTCTCCTATACTGCTTGCGCAGCAGATACAATCCGACTTACCAGAATCGTTGGCCATGTATGATGAATTGCATCGGGATAAAGCTATTGCTGAAGAATTCAAACAGATTATTGAACTTGACCTGGTTGATGTATCTGTAGAACAGGCGCTTACAGAAATTGCTTTAAAAACTGATCTTAAGCTGATGTACAGTGAGTCACTGCTTCAAACTGAAAAAAAAGTGACGTTACAAAAAGCGAATATTACTCTTTATAGTGCCCTCTGGAAGGTACTGGATGAAACCGACATTCGTTTCGCCCTCTCTCACAATCGACAATTAGTCTTAATGAAAATGCAAGTACCAGAGCCCATTAAATTGATGCAGGAAACGGTAACGGGTATTGTTACGGATGCCCAATCCGGGGCGACTTTGCCCGCGGTTAATGTTTCGGTCAAAGGTACGGTTATCGGCACATCCACAAATGAAGAGGGTAGGTATGATCTTACCAATGTGCCTTCTCTCCAGGATACGCTGATATTTTCATTTATCGGGTATCAGACCCGGGAAATCCCTATCGAAGGGCGTGCAAATGTTGATGTACAGCTGACTTCCCAGACATTGGAAGGCGACGAGGTAGTAGTAACGGCCTTTGGTCTGGAGCGGGAACGAAAAGCTCTGACATACAGTACTCAGGATGTAAATACCGAGCAGTTATCTGAGGCCAGGGAACTGAATCCTGTTGATGCTTTAACAGGAAAAGTGGCTGGATTGACGATAACACAAGGCGGCCAGGGTATCGGTAGTAACTCTCGGGTGGTATTGCGGGGTGAACGATCTATCCGGGGGAATAGCTCACCCCTTTATATAGTCGATGGAGTTCCCTCAAGCATGGATGCAGTTAGCCCGGATGATATTGAAAGCATTGATGTTATGAAAGGGCCTAATGCCGCAGCCTTATATGGGAGTTCAGCTCAAAACGGGGCTATTATTATTACCACTCGTCAGGCAGATAAAGGCCAGGTGGAATTTAGCTTTAGCAATACGTTTACCTTGGAAGATGCAATGGATCTTCAAAACTATCAGAATATTTACGGCCAGGGGAGTGGAGGTGTCTATTCACCCAGCTCGGAGTTTTCATGGGGACCAAGAATGGAAGGCCAAATGGTTGATCACTGGTCTCCTGACCCCAATATGAGTGGGGAACAATATACCTTTCTTCCACAGCCCGATAACAATAGTGATGTATTTCAGGCGGGGTATAGCTCTGCTTCCAACATTATGGCGAGTATAGGAGGAGAGACAACACAAAGTATGTTCTCTTACACCTATACGGATGGACAGGGAATTGTGCCGGGAAATGAATTACGGAGGCATAATGTATCTATGCGAATTACGAGCCAGGTCACCGATAGACTCTCGCTTGACAGCAGGTTATCGTATGTTATGCAGAATATTGATAATGAAGTCGGTTTCGGGCAACAATTTGACAATGCCATGCGGCATACCTACAGGCTGCCCCGCAATATCAGAACAGCCGATATCAAAAATTTTGAATTTGAAACTGTGGATGGATTGACTCGACAGAATTTTTGGAACCCCGGATCAAATGGAGGAGCTAATCCGTACTGGACATTAAATCGTAATCTTAATGAACGTCCCAGAGAAAAAGTATCAACATTTGCGTCGTTAACGTATGATATATCAGACAGGCTAAGCTTAATGATCCGTGGATCTGTAAATTCAGAAAGCGTCAGCTGGAAAAAAAAGATGTATAACGATACGTATGTACTTGCTGAAGATGGGTATTATGGAGAAAGCAAGGATAACAGCAGAGGGATGCAAGGAGATTTTCTGTTGTCATATACCCGGGATATTACGGAAGACTGGAGCCTTGATGCCAATATCGGGGGTACCATAAGTTCTTGGCGCAATAGTAGTCTGAGTGGGGACACGGGTATTGGCGGCTCAGGGGGACTGATTATACCGAATTTGTTCACGTTGAGTAATACGCAAAATATTCAGGCCAGTAATAGTATTGGCTCTCCCTCGGACTTGCAGTCGTTATACTCGTTCGGACAAATTAGCTGGAGAAATTCTATTTTCCTGGACGTCACCGGGCGAAATGACTGGAGTTCAACGTTACCCGCTCATAATCGCTCATATTTCTATCCTTCGATAGGTTTGTCTGCCGTCATTACTGATCTGGTATCCCTATTTCCCGAAACCTTGTCATTTGCCAAAGTGAGAGCTTCTTGGGCTAAAGTGGGTAACACGGCTCCTCCCTTTCACTTTGCCCGTAGCGCCAGCATAAGACCAGGCGGGTACAATGGTTTATTAAGCTTGAGTGGAACGCTTCCCAATCCTGATCTCAAGCCTGAAGAGACTGAATCGATTGAATTGGGATTGGATCTTCAATTTTTTGAAGGAAGATTAGGATTCGATATTACGGCATATCAGTCAAATACACGCAACCAGCTATTCCAGATCTCTACCCCGGTTGGTACAGCAACCAGCTCTGCATTCACCAATGGAGGGGATGTTCAAAATAGAGGTCTCGAGGTATTATTATCAGTTTCACCCATAGAAACAAGAAATTTTGTATGGGACCTCGATTTTAACTTTTCAAAAAATGAAAATCTGGTCAAATCACTTTCTACAGATATTGACATTTTGACATTATCAACAACTCCTCTAGTGCATTTTCGTATTGAAGAAGGACGACCATTCGGAGAACTTTACGGGAGAGGTTTTGAAAAAGATGACGACGGGAGTGTGATTATTGGAGGTGATGGTATGCCGCAAATAACGTCCGGTTATGATGTGCCTGTTGCAAATTATAACCCTGACTTCCTGGGTGGGATTTCAAATAGATTAAACTATAAAAACTTTAGTCTGAGTTTCCTGATTGACCACAGGCAGGGAGGTACTATCGCATCTTGGACGAATGCCATTTTGAATTTTGATGGAGTAACCGAAGTAACGCTAAATGGGAGAGATGGAGGTCTTGTTTTTGGCGAGAACCTTTTTCCTGATGAGACAGCTGTTTTAGAAGATGGTTCCACTAATGATATTGCGATCGATGCCGAGACATTTTGGAGAGGAGTAGGAGGAAGAACGAATCCGATAGGAGAAGTATTTGTAGAAGATGCTACAAATACGCGTCTCAGAGAATTGACTTTAGGCTACCGGCTGCCACAATCTATACTGGCAGGGTTCCCTATATCAAATATTAAATTCTCTTTAGTAGGGAGAAACTTGTTCTTTATTTATCGGGCAAGTGAGGGTATGGATCCGGAATTTAACCGATCTACAAGCGCATCCCAGCAGGGAATTCACACATTCGCTCCCCCTACAACAAGATCTTTTGGTGCTAATCTGAAGATCGATTTCTAAATATTATTTATAAACTAAATTTTTAAAAGGATTTGTTATGACCACTAATATATTCAAAAATATCGAGCAGTTAAGCAGTTGCCTTTTGGTAATGTTTATCGCAATGGTTATAGGCTGTACGGATCACTATGATAGCTTAAATACTCCTTCTGATCGCTTATCATCAGAAAATCTGGATGACTCGAATTTGGGGCAGGCCTTTGCACATGTACAGTATACAAGTAGTGGCGGGTCGGGATTTCAGACCTCGCAGAATCTTTTTGCTGATTTATATGCTCAATATATAGCTACAACCTCGGCAAGTTTTGATTCTGATAATTTTGTAGAAAATGGCGGGTGGATAAATTCAACCTGGAACCGCCAATATTCGACTTCTGGCCCTGAGCTTTTATTTGTGGAGCAATATACCGAAGAGCAAGGTATGAATATTCACAATGCAATGGCCAAAATATGGAGAGTGTATCATTATCATCGGACGACTGATTATTGGGGACCTATTATTTATTCCAACTACGGTACTAATGAAACGGTAGTACCCTATGATTCGCAAGAAGATGTTTACATGGATTTCTTTGAGACACTCGACGAGGCTGTATCTGTACTTAAACAAAATACCGGAGGAAATGCATTTGGCCCCAATGATTTAGTGTACGCAGGCGATGTAGATAAATGGTTGATTTTTGCTAATTCATTAAGATTGAGATTAGCTATGAGAATTGTATATGTAGCCCCAGGGAAAGCGCAGGAAGAAGCTGAAAAAGCGGTTGCCGATGGGGTGATGATGGGTAATGATGACAATGCCTATGTATCTACGAACGAAGAATCCAGTAGTCCGTACACCTTGGTAACAGATTGGGGAGAATTTAGGATGAGTGCAGCAATGCAAAGCGTACTTGAAGGTTATGAAGACCCCAGGAAGGAGGTATATTGGGAAGAGGCTGCGAACGGTGGCTTTAATGGAGCTCGAAATGGGTTAACGCCTGCTCTTAAAAGTGCCGAATTAAATGAAAGTAATTCCAATATGCATGAATACTGGCAGACATCAAGAGATGCACCTCTCCCCGTAATGCGGGCAGCCGAGGTCTATTTTCTCAGAGCGGAAGGTGCTTTAAGAGAATGGGATATGGATGGGACTACCGAAGATTTGTACGAAGAAGGTATTAGAAGATCTATGGAAGAGTATGAATATCAGCCTATTCAACCTGCCGATATTGAGGAGTATTTAACCAGAACTAATACACCTGTTGCTCTTGACTACGACAACGACGATCTGGACATCGGTCCTCTTTCAGATATTCCTGTAGCTTTTGAAACAGAAGCCTCTTTTGAACGAAAGCTGGAGCAGATTATCACGCAGAAATGGATTGGTTTATATCCCGACGGATGGGAAGCCTGGGCTGAATATCGCAGAACCCGGTATCCCACGCTGTATCCTATTGTTAGTTCCTTTAATCCCGATATTGCCGAAGATGAAATATTCAGAAGAATGACGTTTGTGACGGGTGAATATGACAACAATACTGAAGCAACGAATGAAGCAATAAACTTGCTTAATGGTCCGGATAGAAATGACACCAAACTTTGGTGGGATGCCAAGCCCGAATAAAGATGATTAGCAGAAGAACCGTATTGAAAATACTTTCCGGCTTGCCGTTTGGGGGGGTGATGACCGGGAAAATGATAAGTAATCATTTTGGCCCGCGCCAGGAACAACCTGTCTATCGCGATTTTTTTAAAGAACTTGGGTTACGAACCTTTATTAATGCTACAGGTACGCACACTTATTTAACCGGTTCCCTTATGCTGCCGGAAGTTATTGAAGCGATTAACTATAGCTCCAATCAGTACGTAAATCTCAACGAGCTGCAAGAGAAAGTGGGCAAGCGCATCGCATCCTTGTTAAAGTGTGAGGCCGCCATGGTTTCTGCCGGGGCCGCCTCCGCACTGACGCTGGGTACCGCCGCCGTTATTACCGGCAAGGACGAACAAAAGATTCATGATATACCCAATATTCCCGGGCCGCAGAAAGAGGTGATTATCCAAAAGCGTCACCGCTATAGTTATGACCATGCCGTCCGCAATACGGGGATCAAATTTGTTGAAGTTGAGACTTCGAAAGAGCTTGAGGCGGCCATCAACGAACATACCGTTATGATGCTCTTTATGAATGCCAGCAATAACTGGGGACAAATTCAGGATGAAGAATTTGTTGCCTTAGGCAAGAACCACGGTATTCCCACTTTTAATGACTGTGCGGCTGATGTGCCTCCCATGGAGAACTTGTGGAAATATACGGAGATGGGTTTTGATCTGGTGACATTCTCAGGGGGAAAAGGGTTGCGGGGTCCCCAGAGCGCCGGCCTACTTCTGGGACGAGAAGAGTTGATTAAAGCGGCCTTGCTTAACGCTCCACCGCATAGTAACACTATTGGTAGGGGCATGAAAGTAAATAAAGAGGAAATCATAGGAATGATGGTCGCAGTAGAGCAGTACCTGGCTAAAGATCATACCAAAGCCCGGGAAAAACTGGCAGAACGGGTTGAGCTGATTCACAACAGTATCCGCACAGTTCCTGAAATACAAACGGAAATTGTTATCCAGGAAATTGGTAATCATTATCCCCAGGTACGGGTCTGGTGGGATGAAGCGAAATTTGCATATACTTATCAGGATCTCATAAAAAAATTGCGATATGGCCACCCATCCATTGAAACAGCTGAAAAAGGATGGCTTGGAGAAGGAGTTTTTGTGTCCATGTCCATGGCCCGCCCCGGCCAGGAGCGAGTGGTGGCCCAACGGTTGCGGGAGGAATTGGTAAAAGCCGTAGCATAACAAATGACTTATTCTATAATATCATGTTGACTGACAGACGAATACAATATAAAATCTATTTCTCGAAAAGTGAGGAGATACAGCCCGGCGTTTTCAGAATCAGTTTACTGGTATGTTTGTTATTTGTGTTTCTCCCTCTTGTGGCTGAGGCACAGTCATATGATCTGTTGCTGAAGGGTGGCCATATGATTGATCCGAAAAATAGTATAGATACACCGATGGACATAGCTATATCGGGCGATAAAATTGCCAAGGTGGCATCGGATATTTCAGCTGATAACGCTGAAAAGGTTATAGATATTGAAGGATTATTGGTTACACCTGGTATTATAGATATACATGGTCACCTGTTTCATGGTACAGATGATGCCTATATTGCAAACAGTACGGGAAGTGTTGCTCCTGATGGTTTTACATTTCGGGCTGGGGTAACCACTATTGTGGATGCGGGCTCTTCGGGATGGAAAAATTTCGGTCTTTTTAAAAAACAAACGATTGATCAGTCACAAACACGAGTACTGGCTTTTTTGAATATTGTTGGAGTTGGTATGGAAGGCCGGCTTGAGGAACAGAATGTAATGGACATGAATCCGGTTCAATCCGCTCACATGATCAGCCGGGAACACCCGGAATTGATTGTAGGTATTAAAGCAGCTCATTATTGGGGAGACTTTACACAGGTAGAGCATGCCCTGGAAGCGGGTGGGCTGGCTAATGTGCCCGTAATGGTAGATTTTGGAGAACATGATCCGCCCCTGTCTCTGGAAACACTACTTATGGATAAACTTCGTCCGGGTGACATGTTTACCCACACATATTCATTTACACCGGGCCGCGAGGAGGTGGTGGATGGAAACTTTAAAGTCAAACCCTTCATTTTCGAAGCTCAGGACCGTGGAATTCTTTTTGATGTGGGTCATGGCCAGGGGAGCTTAATTTGGCATCAGGTTATCCCATCCATTCAGCAGGGTTTTTATCCGGATATTATCAGCAGCGATCTACATATGTGGAGCATGAATCACGCTTTGAAAGATATGGCGAACCTCATGTCGAAGTTTCTCAATACGGATATGACGCTTGAAGAGGTAATTATACGCTCCACCTGGAATCCAGCCCGGTATATTGGACGTGAGGACCTTGGGCATCTGAGTGAGGGAGCAGAAGCAGATATAGCTGTATTCAGATTGAAAGAGGGAAATTTTGGTTTTCTGGATTCGCTGAAAAAAACCATGATAGGTACACAAAAACTGTCAGC
>JBEPXF010000095.1:0-10163 GCA_041642075.1 Fodinibius sp. | reverse complement strand
AGCTTGGGAATGTTTTTTCGGGTAACTTTCAATTTGGAGATCCAATCGGGCTCGGTCCAACGTTGTCACTGATCCTTGTAGCCTTTGCAGAAGGAATATGTGGTATTTTGGTTATGCTGGGTCTGGGTACAAGGCTGGCTTCCGCTGTCCTAGTTATTAATTTTATCGTTATAGTCTTTGTTGCCCACGCAGGAGATCCGTTTGGAGACATAGAGGATGCAGTACTCTTTCTAGCCATTTTTATTACTCTTACTCTCCTTGGTGGAGGCAAGTACTCACTTGATAAAATATTATTCCCAAATCATAGATGAGAGTTACGAGATAAAATTATCTTTGGCCGAGTAACAGGGCAAATCAACGAAGTTGCAGGAAGTTGTAAAAAGCCCGGTTCCTCTCCTCTTTTGAAAACAATTTCCCTCCCGATTCAAAAAAATATTTAGGTATAAGTATGTCGGGACTCCGCTATATTTTTCAGTATCACAATAGAACCGGCAATGGCAATGAAGGGTTACCATTCGAATAATTATGGCAACCAGTAGGAAAAAGCCCTCAAGGTGGCCCGAAGAGAGCGCTCTACCTTTCAACTCAGTATCCCGTCTACAAATATCACACAAAAACACAAAAATGCCCCTCAATTAAGCAATTTGAGCTATTTTTGCCTGCTCTTTCGTATATCCTGTGTGGGATAAGGGTTTAGTTATCTCATTCATCATGAAAGTTATAATTCAGAATCAAATTCAGCTATTATGAAATTGATCACACACAGAGAGACCAATCCTCCAAACCTAATTCATCGCCTTTCGCAAATGCTATTATTAGCCTTATTGATCTTTAGTTTAGGTCTGATGGGCTGTGAAGGTCCGCAGGGCCCCATAGGAGAGGAAGGGCAGCAGGGAGCACAAGGCCCCGTTGGCCCCGCCGGGGATGACGGCAGCGAAATATATTCCGATGAGGGAGCTCCTGATGGAAATATTGGAGAGATCGGGGACTACTACCTTAACTCCAACACCGGTGAGCTCTACGGCCCCAAAGATAATGACGGCTGGGGTAACCCCATTATTGTTCTTATGGGTGAAGACGGCCAGGATGGCGAAAACGGAAGTATAATTCATTCCGGTGAAGGTGCCCCTTCAGCAGATATGGGGGTCATCGGTGACTTTTATTTTAATAAAAACAATGGAGACTTTTACGGCCCCAAGACCGATAGTGGCTGGGGCAGCCCCACTAACCTGATGGGCGAAGACGGTCAAGACGGGCAGGATGGCGCTGATGGTCAGGATGGCGAAGACGGCAGCGTAATTCATGCGGGCAACGGCGCTCCTTCAGCTGATGTGGGGGCCACCGGAGACTTCTATTTTGATGAAACCAGCGGAGACTTCTACGGGCCCAAGACCGAGAGCGGCTGGGGTAGTCCCACCAACCTGATGGGCGAGGACGGCCAAGATGGGCAGGACGGCGCTGATGGACAAGATGGTGAAGATGGAAGCCAAATTCATTCTGGAACCGGAGCACCTGATGCTTCGCTTGGTGTAGTAGGCGATTTTTACCTCGATAAAAGCAGCTACGAGCTATACGGGCCAAAAACCGACAGTGGCTGGGGTACGCCACTGAACCTGAAAGGGGCTGACGGTAATGCGAACGTAACGCGATATATCTTTTCAGGACATGATTTTGCCACTTCTTCTGAGGTAACTTTAGATCTGTTGGAACATGTAGATGAACCTTATGGACATGCTTGGAAAGTATATCTGGTTGATCAATATTATGACAGTTTTACTTTCGAAAATTTCAATTATTATTACCATGTACCTGGATGGGGTGCTAATGAGGATAGTCAATACAATGTTTCACATACAGTTAAATCTTACCTTAGCACTCCCCAAACACTTGAATTCACAATTTCCTTAGTGGATGGGACAGGAGAAAATTACGATAATATTTATATTGTCCATATTGAAGAAAGTGATATGGAAAATCTTACTAAACAAAAAGGTAAGAGAAGCATTATTCCTGACCATCTGGATGTCTCGGATTACAATGAAGTGGCCGAATATTACGGTTTTAACAACGAATAGGTAAAAGGCATAACAACCGGGAGTAATCCGGGGCCATTATTGAAATGAAAATGGGCTTCACCCTATGGCAAAGCCCATTTTCATTTTTTGTAAAGATACTCATCTTGTTAAGCTTTACAGCGGAGTACAGCCACTAGGATTCCCAATTGCCGAAACTTATCTATTTCAATTAGTTTATCAATCAGAGAAAAGAGCTGTTCTCCCTCCCCTTTTTACAACAGCAATCCCTCCTAACCAAAACCATTCAGGCCGAAAACAGGTAACAGTTTGTAAATTGATACTTTAAACGTAGCTATGCTCGGGCTCAGCTATATTTTTCAGAATCAGGATAGAACCGGCTATGGCGATGAGGTTAAACAGCGGGATAATCACGATAGCCGGCATGATACTCTGTCCCAGCATCCCCATGGCGATTATCTTGGCCGTCAGGGCCGCCATTAATATGGACAGAAATACATAATAGATCGGAGCAAGCAGGTATCCGAACGGTCTCTTTTGCATGAATAACAGTCCCGATACAAAGGAAAGCGGCAGCAGCAATCCCAGGTCCAGCCCCTGTACAATCAGCGTGGTATAGTGCTCAACCTGGACCGGTATAACCGAACCATCCAGCAGTGGAGGCACGACCACTCCCAGCCACATCAGTCCGATGGCTATGCTGTTGAAAATCAGGAAGCCGCCCAACCATTTAACCGGGGTCGACGCCCGGAATCGCTGGGGAAGAGTACTCAAATCAATGGAAAGCAATGTCTGGGCAAAGGCAAAGAAGGAGGTGCCAAGCAGGGCCGTATATACAAGAAACAGGATATTGTACATCCCCATAACCAGGTAAAACAAGTAGGTGACCAAGAAATACCCCAGCGTACCTGCCAGTAAAAAGCGTCCTTTCATGGAATCTTTTCGGGCCCACATGAGCGCAATGAACAACAGCGGCACCCCGATAAACAGCGTTACATAATCCTGGGCGATGCCTTGTGGCGCCACATCAACCGACATATGTTTGTAGATTCCTTCCCCATACACGGTTACCACCTCTCCGCGTACCGATTCAATCTCGTAGGGACCCGGACCACCCGAAGAGAAAATACCCATTGATGCGGCGATAATGGCCAACAGCATGATGAACGCCGACAAAACCGTTACTGATTTTCTGTACCTCATAATAGATATCTCCCGTTTAAACATTAATTTTCCATCTCTCCTTTAATAAAAATATCCCGATGGACTTTGACTTCTATTCTATTTTAATGATGAAATAACCGTGCCAATTCTCCTCCGTCATTTATACTTCGTTAAAATATATCTCCCTGCAGTGAAAATATCTGTATATCTTTAATGTATTTATCGTTTAAAAAAGTTCTGTGTCATCCTGAACTTAATTCAGGATCTCGGAGAGCATCATAGCATTGATCTAATTACAAATGCTATCAAGGTGAGTACGCCTTGCGAGATCCCGGATCGGGGTCCGGGATGACACTTGGCTATTATTTTTAGAGCTAGAAAAAGTCTGGCCGCTATATAAATGTATTCTTTCACAAAAAAAAGTGACTGGCAACCGGGACAAATACTATACATTTTCCCCTTCCACTGCAATTCTGCATAGTCCGCACGCTGATATTTGCAATCATGCAGTATTCCTGTTGCGATCCGGAAATATTACCTCAAGAATAGTGGCCAATATCAGACAATAAAAGCATATTTTAGAGATTCCTTGACCGCCTTATTTTTTGGGTACAAATATTGCATTCTTAATATGTTGTGAGGGAGATATACAGAAAAGATGGACCCCGAATTATAAGCTTTAATAGTTCTGGTGTATGAAACGGCTTTACTATTTCCTTTTGATCATAGCTACCGCAGCTTGCAGCAGTATTAGCAATCCGGAGGTGGCGGTAAATAACCTTCAGAGCCAACCCGATGTATCGGATGTACAAACGGACAGCATCTACCATACCCTCCGTTATTTTCCAAACCAGACCCAGCTTTCGATTGCTCTTATTGATGATACCTCCACCGTATTTTATGGCGCAATTCGCACTGCCGATACCGTACGGGTTACCAATAATAAAGACCAAGTGTTTGAAATCGGCTCCCTGTCAAAAGTGTTTACCGCTACCCTGCTTGCCAGACTGGCATCGCGCAAAGAACTGCAACTTGATCAGCCCATCCAGGAGCACCTGGATTTCCATCTCAATGTCAATGATAGCCTCCGGATTACCTTCAGGCAGCTGGCGAACCATACCTCTGGTCTGCCCCGCCTTCCATCCGGATTTATCTGGGAATCGATGTGGCACATGGATAATCCCTATAAAGATTACGATGAGGAAAAACTCCGCGATTATATGAGCAATGAAATGGAGCTGGATAATGAGCCCGGCACCAACTTTCAGTATTCCAATATCGGGGCCGGTATTCTTGGATATGTGTTGACCCAGGTTGAAGATCAATCCTACGAGGAGATGCTGCAACAGATGATATTTCAGCCGCTGGATATGCTCCACTCAACAACGCAACGAACATTGGTTACTGATAAACTGGTACCCGGATTAACCAAGCGGGGAAATTTTGCGGCCAACTGGGACCTCGGAGCAATACCAGGAGCGGGAGCTATCCTCTCTACGGCTGGAGATATGGCCCGGTTTGGGACAGCCAACTTTGATACGGGTAATCGGGTATTAAACCTGCAACAGGACAAAACATTCCGGGTGGATGAAAAGATGGATATCGCCCTGGGCTGGTTTATCCTGAAACAGGATTCCACCACACGCTGGCACTGGCACAACGGGGGCACCGGCGGTTACCGCTCCTCCATGGCACTGGATTTAGACCGCAAAAAAGGAGTGGTCGTCTTGTCCAATATCTCGGCGGGCCACAGTCACGCGGCCCACATTGATTCGCTGAGTTTTAGCCTGCTCCGAAGCATGGAGTCCAACCAACAACCATAAAACAAATATTCACCATCATGCTGCGCATTCTCATTCCTCTTGTTACGATTATACACGGACTTATTCACCTGATGGGCTTCCTGAAGGCTTTTAACCTCGCGGAAATTGAACAGCTCAATCTCCCGATATCCAAAGTTGCCGGGATTTTCTGGCTGCTTGCCTGCCTGCTGATGCTGGCTGCTGCCGGCGGCTATCTCCTGAAGATCGATGGATGGTGGATACTTGGGGTAATTGCGCTCATCATTTCCCAGGTGCTTGTCTTCTTATACTGGCCCGATGCCAAATTCGGGACGATCGCCAATATCATCATTGGTCTTGCTATATGGATGAGCTTTAAGTAACAGAATTACGCCACGTCGGACTGGTGGAATCCATCAAAAAAGGACGAAAGGCAAAGGTGGCTCTATAGATATAAGGAGTATCTCTTGGGCTCTATTAACTTACAGCTTTTAAAGTACCCCCACCCGGAATCGAACCAGGATCTAAGGTTTAGGAAACCTCCGTTCTCTCCAATTGAACTATGGGGGCAAGAAACAAGAGCTACTATAGTTAGCACATCAAGGATACGAATATAAGTAAAAAATCAGAAGCGTTTTCAGGGTAATATACAGTATGCAAGATAACAGATACCAGGGATGTCCCACCAAACATCTGGCATCCTGCATCCAGAATCTGAAATCCGCCCTACTGGCAATGGAGCCAAAAAAACAGTACTATTTAAGCCACGGGATTATGTCATTAAAAAAATCAACCAAACTATTCTTATGAAATCATTCATTACGCTTATCTCCCTGTTCTTATTTATCGGCTGCGGGGAGCAATCGGAACAAACACAAGAACAAGAGCAGGCGCCCCGGGATACGACCGCTCATCAAAAGGAAACGGTCGGCAGTATTGAACAGATGGAACCGGAACTCAGTCAGCTGCTTGATACCGACGCCCAATTGGAGGTGCTCGGGAAAGGCTATGAGTGGTCTGAAGGCCCGGTGTGGGTGGAAGAGCACCAGTTTCTGCTGTTCTCGGATATTCCCAATAACGTCATTCATAAGTGGGAAGAAGGAGAAGATGTTACTGAGTATCTGAAACCGGCAGGCTATACCGGGGAGGAAGAACGTGGGGGCGAACTCGGCTCCAACGGACTGATTATCGGTCAGGATGGCTCTCTTATCCTTGCCCAACACGGAGACCGGCGCATTGCACGCATGGATGCCCCGTTAATAGATCCTGAGCCCAACTTTGTTACGCTGGCTGATAGCTTTAAAAATAAAAAGCTCAATACGCCCAACGACCTGATACAGCACAGCAACGGCAGCATCTACTTCACCGATCCGCCTTACGGCTTTGAACAGCGGGGTGACGATCCTGCCCAGGAGCTTGATTTCCAGGGCGTCTACCGCCTCACGTCCTCCGGCGAAGTTGAACTGGTTACCGATGAGCTGTTTCGCCCCAACGGCGTGGCCCTGTCTCCTGACGAGCGGACACTCTATGTAGGAAACTCCGGTTCCGAGGAGCCGATATGGATGGCATTTGACGTAGCTGAAGACGGTAGCACCTCGAACGGCCGCGTATTCCTGGATCCCAAAGAAGTGGTGGATGAACCCGGAGGTCCCGATGGCATGGACGTTGATGCCGATGGAAATATCTATTCCACTGGTCCCGGCGGCGTTTGGGTCATTACCCCCGAGGCCAAGGTATTGGGGATCATCAGAACGGGCAGAGCTACCTCTAACTGTACCATCGGCAATAACGGAAAGATGCTGTACATAACCGCTGATGATTACCTTCTTCGACTGCCATTGAAATAATAACTGGTACAAGTCATAAACTTGAAACAGTTGGTCAAGAACGCTTTACTCGGCCCAGATGCAGAAGCAATTAGTCGGGAAAGCTTATATCCCGACCTACATATTCATACCAAGAAACGTATTTTAGAAATTATGTAGGACGGTCTGCCAGCCGGTCTCAACCGTTAAATTTGATGACTATATGAAAAAATAATCAGCCATGGGCTATTTTTGCCCGATCATTTAACTCTACCCTATAATAAACATGGCTTCGTAGCGCAGGATTGTTCTACCCTTGCCTAAAAATAAAAGAAGGAAGAGACGCCTGCATCATAGTTTAAAATATCTAACTTTTTATTTGCTGGTCACATATCAGAACCTAATACCTATAGACTCCAACCATCCCGGCAATACCGATTTCCAAGGGCCAATTTTCTTCGAGCTTATCTAGTCTAAGCTACCGGCAGATCGTCCCAAAAAATGGAACAAGGGAGCTTTTCCTTTAAAAAAATATTTGCTGATTACCCCTCCATTCACATTTGATAATTTTCAACGAGGATATCCAAAAGGGGTAGTTTAGGGCCGTGATCTATAATTCAAAACCCTCCTTCACTATGTAACATCAAAGCAGGAAATCAGTATAACAGCGGTCAATAACTATTTTATATTTATTCAGATATTAATAAATACCCGATGTACAACATCACGAATAGAGATTATTGTGCTACGCATACCAACAAGAAACAGGCTCAGTCTGATTTTACCGGCTTTGTCAAAATATCCAAAATAACCTGCCTGCTGATTTTGTTGTTGCTGGAAGCAACACCATCCCTTGCTCAAACAGTCATTAAAGGAACAGTTGCCGATGCCGAAACAGGCGAAACCCTGCCTTCGGCTAATATATCTATTGAAGGTACCTACCGGGGTACGATATCCAATGAAAACGGAAACTACACGCTAAGTATCCCTGATTCCCTGCTCCCGGCCACTCTCGTTGTCCGGTATATCGGGTATCAGACCCTGGAGAAACCAATTTCCCGGAATACCCCAGAACAACAGGATATCTCTCTTCAGCCTTCGGTTACCAAAATGGATGAAATTGTAGTAACAGACGAAAATCCCGCTGTTCGCATCATGCGCGAGGTAATCCGGCGCAAGCAGCGATGGCGCCAAGAACTAAATACCTATCAGGCTGAGGCCTATACCCGTCAATCGCTGGCTAACGATACCAGTATTGTTTCTATTACGGAATCTACTTCACAGGTCTTTTGGGATAAAGAGCAGGGACACCGCGAAGGACTCAAATCCAAACGACAAACCGCCAATATCGAATCGTCCGCTAATTTTGCAGGCGTCAGCTACCTGCCCAACCTGTACGATGACAATGTTGAAATTGCCGGCTTTGAGCTCATGGGTATTACCCATCCCGATGCGCTGGACTATTATGATTTCAAGCTGCTTAACCAAACCTCAAGGGATGATCAAACTGTCTATGAAATCGAGGTGCTCCCTGCCCGTAAGCTCCAGCCACTTTTCCACGGCACCGCTTTTGTTCTCGATGAAGAGTACGCCTTGTTAGAAGTGGACCTGGAACCTAACGAGGTGGTCACGTTTCCTCCTCCAATTAAATCCTTCAGCACCTCCTATCAGCAGCAGTTCAATAACTTTGGACAGGATTTCTGGCTGCCCATCGATATGCGCATTACCGGCGATGTTAAAGTATCGATGGTTGGGCTCGACTTTCCGCTCATCAGGTTCAAACAACTTTCCCAGGTTACCAACTACCAGGTCAACGCCGCCCTGCCGGATACACTGTATCAGCGAGAAGACACCTTTACCACTGACAGTACCGCTCATCAATCTGATTCACTCTTGGTTCAGCGGGCCAGTACCGTCCCACTTTCACAAGCCGAGGAAGAAGCCTACGCGAATCTCGACAGCACTGCAACCCTCGAAAAAGCATTCAAGCCCAGTGGTTTTCTCTCCCGCTTTGTGAACGAAGATGAGGAGGATGAACAGGAATCTGATTCCGGTGGTGGATTCCGTCCGATGCAGCATATTCCCGGCCAACTGATGCCCTATGGACGCTACAATCGCGTAGACGAACTCTTCGCCGGACTTAAATATAAACTGCATCCCTTCAATCGCGTCACTCTGCGTGGAAACGGGGGTTACAGCACCGGTTATGAGGAGTGGAGCTACGGCGGAGGAGTATCGGTGCAATGGCTCAATAGAAACTCCATTAACGCTACAGTGGGATGGGATTATCACGCCCGGACCTCCACCCGATATACCTCCCATATCTATAAACCCTACTTTACCATCATTCCTAACCTGCTGGGAAACGATGGCTACTTTGACTACTACCGGACGGAGGGGTATCGCGCCTTTTCAAAATGGGATAACTTCGGCCGGAATCTTTCTCTTGAGGTTGGTTTTAACAGTGAAAAGCACCGCTCGCTCACCACGACTACTGCCTATGACTTTCTGGGTAAATCGGATAACTATCGATTTAATCCCGCTATTGATGAAGGACGATTAAACTCCATCGACCTGGTGGCCGGCTATAATCTTGATGAAGGTTATAACTTTGGAATAACCGGTCAGAAATATATTGGCTTTGAGATCGAGCACTCATCGGATGAACTGGGTAGCGACTTTGACTTCACCCGCTACGAAACACGCCTTTCGTGGTCTTTCCCGACCTTTTATCAGCGCAGGCTCTTTCCCAATACTCTGGATGTAGGATTAAAAGCAGGAACGTTCAGTGGAGATCTCCCCTACCAGAAAATCGGTATTATCGACGGGGCACTAGGTCCCGTCAGTCCCTATGGTATTCTGCGTGCGCTCCGGGGAAATCCCTATGAAGGAGAACAGTATATTGTCCTTCATGCAGAGCATGATTTCCGAACCATTCCTTTCGAGGCCATCGGGCTTCAGCCATTGGTTGAACGCAATATCGGACTTATTCTCTTCGGAGGCGCTGCCCTTACGTGGGGTCCCGATTCTAGTGAAATTCCAACACAGTCGAATCAAGCATACCTTCCAAATGGAACTGACAGTATCCACTGGGAGGTAGGCGCTTCGGTCAATGGCATCTTTGGATTATTCCGAGTGGATGTTGCAACCCGCATCGATCAGCCGGCCATTTTAATCAATGTTAGTGTAGCCCGGTTGTTTTAACATATCTTTCGCAAAAAAATCATAACGATATTGGCTTTATGAACTAAAAAAACCTTAACCTATTCCAAATTGTTATGATTTTTTACTATACTTAGACTCATTTTAAATAACGAAATAAGTCTAAATAAATATGCCAGCTTTTGAATCCGGTTTTAGCCGTCTTTTGGCTATTGTAA
>JBEPXF010000094.1:0-10176 GCA_041642075.1 Fodinibius sp. | reverse complement strand
GTCGTAGCATTCGGCAACACACCATTGGTCCTGGTTAGGACGTCGTAAGAAGTATGTATTGTCAATGGAATGAAGGAATTGATTCGCCTGTTCTTTAGATTCCTCAAACTGATGGATATACCAATTATAGCTATATTGCATGACAAATTAGGAAAAGAGAGTTTTTGTTAATTTACTGACAAATTTCTTTCAATAAAAAATGTTGTGAAACTATTAAAGAATATACAAGAGCTTCTTCAGGTAACCTATAAGAGAATATCGCAAATTAATATCGGCCTGTATGGCGCTGCTATTGCTTTTTACGCTATATTTTCTACTGTTCCATTACTTATAATTATTATTTGGCTGGTTAGTATTTTTTTGGGCAGTGAATTAGGACAAGCAGAACTCCTAAAATGGCTGAGTTCGATAGCTGGCCCTAACCTTACAGAACCTATACAGGAGATGATTCAGTCTTCAACAAAGAATACGACTGGATTTTGGTCTTCCTTAGTTGCAACTATTGTACTTTTATTTGGTGCCACAAAGCTGCTTTCGCAGATAAAATATACGTTAAATGAAATATGGGGTATTAAAAATCCGAAAATTGGTGTGGTTCGATATTTTTTATGGGATCGTCTTAAAGGTTTACTGTTTGTTAGCTCCCTCAGTTTACTGTTTATCCTGGGATTAGCCTCCGAAAGCATATTGTATGTGATGGATCAAACATTGATGCCTCTCTTTGGTAGAGATGAACTGTTTTTAATTCAGTTAGGCAGCAGGTTGACTAATATTTTGCTGGCTTTTACCTTTTTTGCCGCTTTATTCAGATTTTTACCCGATATTGAAGCGCGCTTCAGGGACATTGCGGTGGGGGCAATCGTGACAACAATTCTTGTATTGATTGGTAAGGCAT
This sequence comes from Fodinibius sp., assembly GCA_041642075.1. Taxonomy (GTDB): domain Bacteria; phylum Bacteroidota; class Rhodothermia; order Balneolales; family Balneolaceae; genus Fodinibius. The sequence continues at coordinate 9,281 of JBEPXF010000094.1, read as the reverse complement.
TAGTTGACTGGTATCTAAGCGCTTCTACTCTTCAGCCGGTCTATAAAGCAGCCGGATCATTTGTGATTTATCTTATTTGGATATACTACAATGTTCAGGTTATGCTTATTGGGGCTATTTTTACTCAGGTGTTTACGGAGCGTTTCGGCGGTAAGGTCCGTCCGTATTGGAATGCAACACTCAGAAGTGATTGGTATACCAGAGATGAATATCAATAGTCAACTCACAAGTTCTCCTTTAAGTCTGTTATACGATTAAAAGACTCATCAATTTGTTCTTTGGATATTTCCCCTTCCTTAAGTAGTTCTTTAATCAGGCGATTTGCTTTGGGAACGATCTCCGGATCGTATGCGGAGTTATTGGCAAAAGAAAGGATATCGATCCCGGCATTAATGGCTTGCCGGATAGCCGTTTTAAGTCCGTATTCCTCACGAATAGCTCCCATCATTAGATCATCAGAGATTACAACACCATCATAGTCAAGGCTATCTCGCAGCATCCCGGTAATGACCGGTTTAGATAAAGTTGCAGGATAGGTAGAATCCCAACGAGCGTTAAAAATGTGGGCAGTCATAACTATATCGACCAGGCCGGAGTCAATGAGCTCCCGGTAAGGTATGAGTTCATCAGTTGACCAAGAATCAGTGACATCTACAACACCAAGATGAGAGTCCTTCTCTGAGCTTCCGTGTCCTGGAAAGTGTTTTAAGGTAGTTAAGATGCTGTGATCGTGAAGGATTTCAATAGTAGCTTTTGCATGATTTGTAACTTCCTGCGGATCTGATGAATAGCTTCGTTCAAGTCCCCCGATAACCGGATTATCCGGATTAGTATTGACATCCACAACGGGGGCGAGATTGGTATTTATACCAAGCTCAGAAAGTATTTCCGCTGTTTGGCGGGCATAAAAACGGGTACTGTCCAAATTGTTTTGTTGACCCAGATACTGTGCCGATACAGAGGCCGGAAAACCACGATTAGGCTTAAGTCTTGCTACTTTTCCTCCTTCCTGATCAATGGCTATGATCAAAGGAGTTTCGGAGAGTGATTGTAAATCATCAATGAGAGTTCTTAACTGCTCTGGTGACTTGATATTTCTTTTCGCTTTCTCGCGGGGCACATCATAATCAAATAAGGTGACGCCGCCCAGATGGTATTTTGTGATATCCCGTACAATATGATTCGTATCTGCGATAGCCATTCCTCGAAATCCGATGTTCAACATTTCACCGATCTTTTTATCAAGAGTAACCTCTCCGGTATTTGGTTCGTTATTATCCTGCTGGCTACAGGCACTGCCAGTGAAGGTGAGGAGCAGAGAAAGTAGGAGTATCAGTTGTTTCATAAATCAGTAATTCTTATTTGTTAGGTTGGGTAATGAGGCTGTCTAACAGTTCGGGTAAATTAAAAGAGGGACGAATATCATTATATCGTATAATATTTCCTTCTGGATTAACTAATATATAGAATGGAATACCCCCGCCCCTGTACGATTTAAAGGTGGATTGCTGGAATCCGTTTCCTCCGTAGAGTTGTGGCCATGGATTGTCAAATTGTTGTATAGCCTGTCTCCAGCGCAGACTATCTTCTTCAATGGATATTGCTACAATCTCAAATTCATCGCGTGAATAGGTGTCATATAATTGGTTCATAGATTCAAACTCATCCAGGCATGGAATACACCAGCTGGCCCAAAAATCCAGAAGTACATACTTTCCTTTGAAATTTTTCATTTCAACCATTTCCTCTTGACTATTTGGTAACGTAAACGGGATGGCCGGCTGTCCCGGTGAGACGCGTTTCAGCTCTTCATAGAAGTTCTTTAGAAAGTCAGTGTATTGGGGATAATCAGATGAATAATCCTCAAGGAACCGTTCATAGCTGGGAGTCGCAGTTTCCAGGGGCATTTCTCCCAGTCTTTCCGCGACAAGGTGCATTCTGGCGTATGCTTTGGCCTTTTGGTCTTCAATATGCTGTAAGACTGAGGTACGGGCCGAATCCAGGGTATCGTAACCCAGGCGCTTTACATCATATTCCATAAGTGATTGGCCGTACTCTTCTTCGATGCTATCGGCTACGCCAAAGGTGTTTGCATAGGCATTCGTAAAGTCCCGAATACCAGCGCGTTGGGCATGGAGGGTATTAAATTTTAAAAAGTTAAGCTCTTTGGCTTCTTGCACCACTGCTTGGCGTTCTTTTTCTGGCGAAAAGCCGGACTGATCTCGTTGGTACTGTATTTCTTCCAGCCGTTTGACAAGGTATTCACCAACTGTACGGTAATACAGAGGACGCAAGGGAGTATCCTCAAAGTAATTTCCTGCAAGCTTATAACGCTCTTGGTATAGGTTAGTTACTTGTGTTGATTCTCCCTCGCGGAAGTCTGGGAGTTGTTTTTCTACCTGAGAGAGTATCTGTTGTTCTTTATCCCAATAGTCCGCATAAAGACTATCCCATGGCTCAGAATAGCCATCTAATACTTCCAATTTAGGGAATTCATTGCGTTCAATCGTTATATTAAGTGAGCTGCCGGGTTTGACCAAGAGAGGATGATATTGATCGTCGACAAATAGTTGTACAAGCTGGATTGAATCCACGGGGACGTTCACCTGAAAATTACCTTCATCAGAAGGCTCAATAGGATAGGTTATCTTGTCTGCATATTTATAGTGCACAGGTTTCTTGTTGATATATATTTCTGCAGAACCGACATAATCAATAGCTCCCTGGATAGATGAAATATTATCAGAATCTTGTTTGTTTTCGGAATTGCTACCACAGCCGATGAGCAGTAGCGTGCAGAGCCCAATGAGCATTGTTGTATGAATACGAACGTTTATAAACATTTTGGATAACCGTTTGGTAGAGAGTTTTAGCTTCAAACAACGAATTCTGAAAGACCGCAATAATCTATCATTAAAAAATGAGTAGAAAAAATTTGTAAGGCAGATTGATTTGACTAATCTTATAACGCGAGTCCAGCATTATTCATTGGGATAGTTCTTGAGCGATTGTATAGAATAATTTATAGCGCATCAATAAAAATTTTTCGAACTTTTTTGTAACAAATTGCTTGTTAAACACTCTTGTTAATTGAGGGGATAATCTAAATGTCTGAATTAGTGTGTACCCCAAGTCAGTAACTGGAATAAACAATAATTGTTGTGAGTAAAGAGTGAAGAAGAGTCCTGTATAATTACCTTTTGATCTCACAATGTATTTTTCTGCATAAATTATAAAAAGTGGAATTATGAATGAGCGTTTAAATAACGAAGAACTAAAAGGGAAAATTGAACAATATCTGGATGGCCAACTGTCGCCCAGGGAAGTAGATGAGCTTTGGGCAGAGCTTGTAGAGAAGGGAGAATATCTGGACTATATGAAGAGTGTAGCTAACTTGAAGTCTGTTGTAGAAGAAAAAAAGGAAGAGAAAGATCAAGTACAAGAGGCAAAGAGAAGCTATATTTACTATGCAGCTGCAGCTGTGATAGCATTGTTGATCGTTGTATTGGGAGTAATGAACTTATCCAATCAAGAATCTGGCGGACTGATTAGCCCAATTCCGGATGTTGAACTTGAATACTACCGTTCTGCTGATGGAACTGTGACTGATCGTAATAGTGATGAGTTAATACGTGATGCCGTAGCTCTTGCAAATAACGGAGAGATAGAGAAAGCTATTTCTCTATTAGAAGAAGAGATAGATAAGGTTGAAGAAACAGAACAGATTGCTCGTTTGAATATGACGCTTGGATCTTTGTTCTATAATCAGGAGCAATACGATAATGCAATTGAACGGTACGGTTGGATTATAGAGCGGGCAGACAAAGAAAAGTTAGGCCTTTTACTGCGGGAAAAAGCACTGTGGTATCGGGGAAATGCTTACTTGCAAAAGGATCAAGTTGCAGAAGCTAAAACCGATATTAAAGAAGCCTATGAATTGAATGGGGCGTATCGCCGCGTAGCTGAACGCTACCTTAAGAGCTTTGATAACAAGACCACCACTACCAGATAGGGATATTTCTCTCGTTAATCTGGTATGTTGTGCAGTTAATAATACTTATTTATTTAGTGTCACTTCTTAAATAAAGAAGTAATCCTATCAACTTCTGAATATATCTACGTGGTTGCTGTGTCATTAGGTTGGAATAGAATTCCTTTCTCTTTGAACAAAGTTAGAATTATAATAGTCAAAAAGTAGAGTAAGAAAGTTCCGGCTACAGCTAGATTTGTCCTTCGGTTGGGTTGTACAATGGGTTCAGTATCTCCAATCAACATATAAGGTCCCCAGAGATGCGGACTTGCATTCTTCGTTTCCAGGAAGTATCGCTTCGTAGCACGAAGGGCCTCGGATTTGGACTTCCCCTCATTAAGCTGACCATAAAAATGGATTGCAAAGTCTGAGGCGAGCATATCATTGACCGACCAAATATTCAGTACAAGTGATTGTGCTCCGGCATATTGTAAAGCCCGGCTGAATCCCATGATTCCGGATCCCCGAATATAGGGTCCCGATCCAGACTTGCAGGAGTTGAGCATAATCAGTTCATTATTGAGATTTAACTCAAAGAGCTCATAAGCAAATAATTGGTTGCTGAATGTACTGTCTGTCTCTGTTGAGTTATTGGCCATATAGATCGTTGAAAAAAGTGGATCTCTTTCAGAAACCTCGCTATGTGTGGCCAGGTGCAGGATATTCCCATTTTGAGCAGATTGGGAAAAGGTCTCTTTTTGTGAGGCACTATTGGTATATGTCTTGAGATTTTTAAGATGAGTCAAGCGGTCTTTAATGGTATTAACTTCTGTTTCAGCAAAGGGAAGGGGAACAAGGCTTTTGTCTGGGAAACCATCAAAATTGGATACTCCGTACCCTATATAACTCCAATCATGGGCAGTATTATCCTGCGTTTTTGTTTTAAAATCGTTCAGCGAAGTTAGGTAGTGGATGTCGAACCGTTCTACGGCATACCGGCTTTCCCCGTAACTGAATTTATGAGCCGGCTTTTCTATGGGTAAGACATCTACCGGAAGCTGATAGAGGTAACTATCCGGTATGATGGTAATCTCTTCAATACGGCCGGGCAGTTCATCAATATTTAGCAATTGTGAGACGGCATAGAGTGAGTCGAGGTTTGTTGTATTGTCGGCAAGCTGCTCCACAGTGGTCTCAAAAAGATTGCGCTTTTTTTCATCGAGCGGAATGACATCAATACTAACATCAGAGCGGGTAATCTTGGCTATATAGTACTGGTCTTTCAGTTCGGTAATGTGTAAAACCAGTTGATAAGCAGAAAGTTTGCGTTGGACCACAGGTATGGATATCGGCTGGACATCAGATTGGGAAGAAATTTTTCGGTCAAATTTTCTTTTTTGAAGATTAAGCTCATTGATCTCCTGCTGAATCTGAAATTGCTCATCTTGGGGAAGGGTAAGTAATCTTTTGCGTTTGGCATCCAGCTGGTCCGTGATATTTTTGTACTGGGTAAGTTCCGACTCATTGAGCAGGCTGGCTCGTATCAATGGATTTTGATAAATGGACGCATCATTAATGGTTTTTAATCGATCCAAAAGATTGACGGCCTGGGCAGGTTTATTACCATCCATATATATGGACGCCGTCAAGTCAAAGGCATCAATATATTCATCGGCGACATGCCAGAAACCGGACTGTAGGTCCGTGCTGCTCTGAGCCCGTTCTACAACCTGTTCAATGGTGGGCGTTAAGATCGCCAGCGCTTCTTTTGACCGACCTTTTTCGTGAAGAAGCTGTGCCCTAACGGTATTGGCTTTCACAAGCTTTTCAAAGTTAAGTTTGCTTAGATCAAGTTGACTAAATTCTTCAACCAGTACCTCTGCTTTTGATACGTTTTGCTGCTTCAGATGAATCTTGGCTTTATTCACTACCGCATCGATATAGGTGGGATGGTCTTTGGGCGTCAGCTCAATAATTTGACTGTGTTTGGCTATCGCTTTTTGATACTCTTGTTGTTTTTCAAAGGTTTCCGCCTGTTCATTGAGAACATAGATATAATACCTCGAATCATTTTCAGGATCTAATACTTCTTGTGCCCGTGAAAAATATTTACGGGCCTTTTCAAAATCATTTTGGAACTTCCTGTGAAAAGATCCAAGGAAAGTATAGATTTTTCCTAGATCTGTTGGATTTCCTAGTTCTTCAGCCAGCTTTTCCGCCTGTTCTAGATAGTTAAAGGCATTAGATAGGTCTTTGGATTGCCTATAGTATACATAAAGGTTATTATAAATTTCAAACTGATGAGAATGGTTTTTCTGTTTCTGGGCCATTTCAAGAGCCTGGAACTGAAGGTCCAGGTATCGGTCATATTCCCCCAGTTTGAGATAGGTAATACCTAGATTGTTATAAAGCGAAGAGCGGTTAATGGGAATATTATTGTTGTTTGCCTCTTCCAATACCTGAGTATACACTTCTTTAGCCCGCTGTAGTTTCCCAATGCTGTATAAATAGACTCCTAATAAAGTTCTGACACTGAGTTCTGCCTCTTTGTCCTCTGTATATTTGGTTAGAGGCAGTAGAAATTCTCTTGCAATGGTTAAATTTCGGTCAAAATATCCGGTTCTGTAAGTGGCATAGTCAAGATAGCGGTAAATCCTTAATTTGAGTGAGGAAGCGGGAAGCCATTGATTATTTGCTAGGGTTTTGTATAGAGGGGTTATTTGGGAATAACGATCCAGCAGATAGAGCGACTGCATCAATGTAAAAGCAGGGAGTTGAGGTTCTCTGTAATTGATGGCCGATCTGTTATTTTGCAACTGGTCGGCAAGCTGAGCGATATAGTTGTCTGATAGATATCGGCTTCGGTCAGGGTGAGAGAGCAGGAAAAAGTGAGGGAGCTGAAAAGATTTCGTAGGGAGCATCTCAGCCGTAACACGCTCATTGGCAATGAGCGCTTTACTCAGATCTTGATAATTGACATTACTAAAATCGTCTGGAAAAGTATGAATGGAATTAAACTCCTCATAAAGTTCTCGCTTATTAGGAATGTCCTGAAGCAGAAGCGCAATCAGAAGATTTGCCGAACCAGTTTCAAGTACAACCTTTTGGAGCTGTTCTGTAACTGAATCCTCAATATTATGAAAAAGAGACAACTTACCCCCATTAAGTCCTTTTTCCCGAACTTGCTGTTCTATAAACGTTTTAACGTTTTCGTTTTCGGAGGCTATAAGCGTTAACGCCCATAGGTTTTCATCCGTATTTCGCTCTTCCTCAATTTGTTGTATGTAGTATTCCGCCTGAGAAAAGGCTTGTCGTACATTTTCAGTATGATTTTCTGGACCCTGAACAAACTGAATAAAGCCAAGAAGTATAAGGAGCCACATGGCAACGATAAGTATAAGTTAATGAGGATATACTTAAGATATAAAGAAATATCGCAAACTTATCGAAACTTAAATTTATTTTAATGTGGTCGTACCTTTACTTCCCGGCTTGTCAGAGTTCCTTCACATAGTTAACTGAATTTACCTAACCATTGCATTGAGGCCTGAAAGAATACAGTTAAAAACTGATCAGTGTTAACCCTTCAAAGTAATAGCACTATACTATTCCGGTTTGTCAACAATAGGACTAACATCAGATTCTGTACCAAAACCGGGGTTGTCAGGCTGGTCGGGCGTTACTTGCTCAGTGGCAGGCTTTTCGGGCTGCTGAGAAAGTCCGGAGTCGGTAACAGAAGAAGCACAACCGGCGAATAAAGCTACGATGAAAGTGAGAGCAACGAATTTTTTAATGAGAGATTTCATAATGTATCCTTTTTTATTTGATTAAGAGAGAGATTAATAAAAGTGAAAATAAGCCATTGAGCCTGCTTCAAGATAAACATGCAGACCCCCCTTCATTTATACAAGAGTATTTTGCAAGCAATTTGTTACAAAAAAGTTTATTTTAAACTCATTTTCTTGCAAAAAATGGTATAAATTTAGACCTAACTATATAATATAGCTTTATATAAAACAATTACTTAAGGAGAATTTAATATTTAAGTAAGCTTGATTGTAATTTGAATGGTAAGCGAATAATTATATATTCGAAATAGAGGAAATCGTTGATTCGGGTCATATTTTACTATTAAGAAGCGTATATCATTTTGAGTTTTTCCAAAGTTGATTATTCCGAAATTATTGAGGCTCTTCAGCAGAATAAGGAGGGTGAAGTAAACGATCTGTTGGAGGAACTTACGTTTAGGTTACGGGACTACATGCGTGTGGTTTTGGATGCCAGTCAGGATGATAGTGAAGAATGTGCCCAGCGGGCACTTACCATTGCTTATGAGCAGATTATACAGGGAAACATCAAGGATGAGAAAAGGATATTTGCTTACCTGATAAATGTATGCCGAAATGAGTATTTCACTCTGAAAAAAGAAAGCCGGCGATTGGAGTCTATAGATAATCATGATTATGAACAGCAAGATAATTATGAAGGACACTTTGTGGATCCCGGAGACCAGGTCCAAAACCTAATGGATGAAGACCGACAGAAAATATTAGAGGTTTGCCTGGACAACCTGAAGGAAGAATATCGCGAGTTTATCGAATACTTGATGGAGCGGCCAAGTATTACCACAGAAGACGCAAGTAAACATTTTGGGATCTCAGAAGCCAGTATGAGGACCCGGAAATCAAGAATTTTGAAGCGCCTTCATTACTGTTTCCAGCGAAAATGGAATAAATAAGCCATTAGCTTTAAATATTTGCGACATTTTAGGAGTGTCATTCTAATAATTATATCCATAACACTTGTTTCAGTAATTAATAGAAGAGGTCGCAAAAAAATTTTGGCAGGTATTTTTGTTTCTTATTCCCACTTCTTTGAGAGCTACCAGTAGAAATCTGTTACGATAGTTCCACGGCATCAAAAATATAGAGATTGAGGGAGAGTATTTGCATTTCACACCTATATTTGTATAGTTATGGATTAAAATTTTGAGGACATTTTTACTATTGGGATTATAGCGGATCATTAAGCTTAATATTGGTACTGAGGAATAGAGATTGATAATACAAGTTCTTCATACCATCAGTAAGGGATATAAATAATAGTTAGATATGGGAAATAAAGAACAAATGGAAGCATATTGGAGGGCCAATCTTCGATATGTGGGAATACTTTTGGGAATCTGGTTTTTGGTATCATTTGTATTTGGCATTCTATTGACAGAACCTCTGAATACCATTAGGATGGGTGGGTTTAAGCTGGGGTTCTGGTTTGCCCATCAGGGATCTATCTATGTGTTCGTGATCCTTAT
>JBEPXF010000093.1:0-10209 GCA_041642075.1 Fodinibius sp. | reverse complement strand
GACCAATATAATCCAAAGCAATATTAGCCAGGGCAATATCTTCTTCGAGTATAGGGCCATGTCCGCACCATTCCGAGAGGCGGTGGCCCAAGATCAGGCGGTCATCGGCCAGCCGGACGAGGTATTTAAAAAGAGTTTCTTTTTTGGTTAGTTCTTTGGATTTAGTAGCTGTATTCATGATCGTCGTTTTGAAACTCTTGGCACATTGTAAAATTGTGGATGCCGGTACGGTTTATCATCAGCAGGATCGAAAAATGGGCCGGCATCTTCTCCTTTGGATGCAACAATTTGATCGCTGGGAACCACCCAGATGTTTACCGCTTCTTTTCGGCGTGCATATACATCACGGGCATTTTCCAACGCCTTTTCCGCATCCGGGGCATGGAGACTCCCTGCATGTTCATGAGGTTTGCCGTCCCGAGGTTGAGTAAATACCTCCCACAGCGGCCATTGGGTATCATCGTTTGTTGATTTCTGGTCGTTACTACTCATATAATTTTTAATTATTCGAAATTTGAACCTCTTAAAACTACCTATCGGTCGTTAGGGAGTGGTTTTACCAATAACTAATAACCAGTAACAAATAGCTAACTTGCTTTTTCTTCACTTAACTTTTGTTTGCGGGCGTACTCTTCCGCCGCTTCCCGTACCCATTTACCGTTTTCATGAGCCTCGCGGCGTGTTTCCAGGCGCTGACGATTCATAGGTCCGTTTCCTTTGACCACGTTCCAAAATTCATCCCAGTCAATTTCGCCAAATTCCCAGTGTTCGGTTTCTTCATTGAATTCAAGATCAGGATCCGGAATTTCGAGCCCTACCGTATGGGCTTCCTGCACATGACGATCCACAAAGCTCTGGCGAAGCTCATCGTTTGTCTTTGATTTTACGCCCCATTTGATCAGTTCTTCACTGTTGGGTGAATTCTCATCGTGTGGGCCAAACATCATGAGTGTGGGCCACCACCACCGGTTGACCGCATCCTGAATCATCTCCTGTTGCTCAGTCGTGCCATCAGCCATGGTTGCCACCATTTCATACCCTTGCTTCTTATGAAAACTTTCTTCTTTGCAAATGCGTACCATTGCCCGGGCATAAGGGCCGTAAGAACTTCGCGCCAGCATGGTCTGGTTGATGATCGCAGCTCCATCTACTAACCAGCCGATGACAGCTATATCCGCCCACGACAGGGTCGGATAATTAAATATACTGGAATACTTGGCACGGCCATTCAGCAGGTCATCAATAACTTCCTGGCGACTGGCACCCAGCGTTTCCGTAGCGCTATACAAATACAGGCCGTGACCCGCTTCATCCTGGACTTTGGAAAGGAGAATCATTTTGCGGCGAAGCGAAGGGGCGCGGGTAATCCAGTTTCCTTCTGGCAGCATGCCAACGATCTCCGAGTGAGCATGCTGAGACATCATCCGGATGAGCTGCTGGCGATATCGATTCGGCATCTGATCTTTAGGTTCTATGGTTTCTCCCCTGTCGATACGCTCCTGAAATGTTGTATTGTTATTCTCTTTTTCCATTGGCTGATAGTTTTATGGAAATATTTTCTATATAACCAACATATACAGGAACATGAAATTTAACAAATACATTCATGCTATGGATGTTTGAACGGGTTAAGAGCAAAGGTTCTTTAAAAAATGCTCAGGGCGTTATACTCTCTAACACGTCGTGTTATACCTCATAACCCTACGTGTTACGACCCCTAACACTACGTGTTATGATCCCTAACGGCTATAAATTCGAATCAATTCAGATATGTCAACTGCTGTAAAAAAATCAGCTCTTTATTCAGCCATAAAAATAAATCAAAGAACAAGTAAGGTTTTTTCAAAGTATTCATAAATTTGAAGGGTAATACTTTATTTTTATTAAAAAAGATGAAAAATTTGTAAGGTGTAATTAGGGAATTGATTACCAATTGATTAAAAAGGGCTGAAAAAAATCCTTAAAAAAATGATAATCTTTAGGGATTGGTGTTAATGGATTAAAGCAGGAGGGGATAATCTGGGAAGATTTCTTCAAATAGGGATTATGTGAGTATGCTGATATTAAAGCCGATGATTACAAATGTATGGTATAGATATTTATGTACATGCTTAATGGCTGGATTGATCCTAATCTTATCCGCCTCCCTTCTTTACGGCCAGCTTGCGCCTAATACTGACAGTCTAAAAGTGTTGTTGCAAGAAGCCCGGGAAGAACAGCGAATTGAAATATTGTTGAAGCTTAGTAATCAGGTACGTCGTTCAGACATGGAGGCGGCAATTGGCTATGCGCGGGAAGCGGTTGATCTCTCCGAGAGAGTTGCAGGGGAAAAGCTTAGGGGAAAAAGTCATCGCAATCTGGGGCGGTTACTTTCTATCAACGGAAAGCATCCGATGGGCCTTCAACATTTATCAGAAGCAGAAAGATTTTTTGAGCAAATTGATGCTCACGATAAAATTGCGGCCACGCTTGAAAATATAGGTGCGTTGTACAGAAGACAGAGCGACTATAGCACAGCCTTGGAATATTATTATAAGGCCCTTGATATAAAAGAAGAACAAAATAATGAGACTGATCTTCCACATACGCTTATCAATATCGGGTATATCAATGAGGAATTGGGTCAGATAACTAAGGCTATTCCCTTTTATAAAAGGGCATTAGAAATTGGCCACCGTAATGATAATCCCCATGAGATAGCTATTAATGCTGTTCAATTGGGCAATGCTTACAACTCCATAGGAGATAATGAGCAGGCTCTAAAAATTATGAATACAGCATTGGATGCTTCCAAACGGCTTCCGGGAGAGCACGCTACGGCAAGTATTTTGTTAGAAATTAGTGAGTTATATAGAAACGAGAAATCGTACGATCTGGCCAGGGAGGCAAATAGAGAGGCGATGGATCTGGCTCAAACTATGTCTGACAGTAGGTTGGAGGCTCTCAGCCTAAAAAATATAGCTACTCTACATGCTGAGCAGAACAATTTAAAGGAGCAAAATGATTATTTGCTTCAAGCTATTCCTTTGTTCGAAAAAAGTGGTATGCGGGAAGAGGTAATTCAAAGCAGATATCAAATTGCCAAAAACTATCTTAATTCCGAAAGCGTTATTGAATCGATTGAGATGACAGAACACGGATTGGATGATGCTGAGGATATGGAATCTCTTGAACTAATCCTCGAGGGACTTGAAGTGCTTATTAAGGGATACAAAAAGATAGGTGATCTGGATAATGCATTATTAACCCAGGAGAAACTGATTGAAGTGAAAGATAGTTTGTTTGATCAGACAAGATCCCGACAAATTACCGACATGCAAACTAAATACGATACGGAACAAAAAGAACAGGAAATTGCCTTACTGCAGAAAGAAAAGGAACAACAGGCGATGCTTCGCAATGCCTTTCTGATTGGAATCCTTCTAATTGGAATCATCGGGATTCTTGTATATAACAGGCAGCGGCTAAAAATAAAAAAGAAACAGGCGGAACTGGAGAATACCCGGCTGAAGGAGCAACAGCTGGAACAGGACCTGGAGTTTAAAAATAAACAACTAACTACCCATAGTCTTCACCTTGTCCAAAAAAATGAGGCAATGAAGGAGTTAAAGGAGAAGCTCAACGAGATGCGCCATAAGGAGAATGGCAACGTAAATAAATCATTGCAAAAATTGCGAAATCTGGTAGATTACAGTTTTAGTCTGGATGAGGATTGGGAGCAGTTTCGGCTATATTTTGAAGAGGTACATGATCATTTCTTTGACACTCTCAAAAAGAATTATCCCGACCTGACTCCCAATGAGCTACGCCTTTCCGCTCTGGCTAAATTGAACCTGTCTATTAAAGAAACTGCTACCATTCTTGGTATTACACCTAACAGTGTTAAGACGGCGCGTTATCGGCTACGAAAAAAGCTGGATATTGAGACCGAAGAGAACTTGACGGAGTTTATGATGGAGATTGAAAAAGAAGGTAAGCAGCCTAGCTGAAGTAGTTATAGCGTCTTTTATTCCATCCATTTTCCGATTGTTTACCTATTGTTGACTTGCCTAAAATTGTCCTTTCCCACCAAGAGAGTTAGATTTTAAGCGTAATTGAGTTTAAGGGAAATTTCTTAACTCATAGATAATCGAGAGAGTATCTAATAAAAGGTCAAAATACCTAAAGTCATAATAAACCAAACAAAACATAATTCTATCATCATGTTTACAATTTTAAAACATATTATATCCATAACTATAAGTATTTTCTTTTTAATTCCGGTAACTCTTTTAGCTCAGCAACAAGATGCTGCCTTTACCATAAGTGCAGATGAAGAAAGTCTTGAGTGGGTGAATTGCCCCGAATTTATGACGGAAAGCTGCAGTATTTCTGTTTTACAAGGAAATCCAAAAGAACCCAATACCGATATATTTTTTAAGCTGCAGGGTAATACAACGGTGCCTAATCACTGGCACCACTCAGCTGAACGTATGGTTTTGGTATCCGGGGAGATGAATGTGAATTATGAGGGACAGGATCCTGCAGTCATTACCCCAGGCGTGTATGCCTATGGGCCACCCGAATTACCACATACAGCGTCATGTGAATCTGATGAACCCTGTGTGCTTTTTATTGCATTTAATAAGCCTGTTGATGCTTTTGCTGTTGAATAATTACACACATTTATTATTTAATATTATTATATGATATAATGAATAGTTAAAAAGAAGAGAGGAGAGGAATGATTCAGGAGTGAAGGGGCTGCTTTTTTGCGGTACATTTTGTCAATCTAACTAATCATAGGGATTATGAAACCTTCAAAGCCATTATCATCCTCAAGCCTGGAAATACATTTATTGGGACGGTTTGAGGTTTTTGTAGATGGACAGATTTTGAGTGAAACCGAAATAAAAGGACGTAAAGCTCGGTTACTGCTAAAATTGGTTGCCCACAAACGAAGTTTTCAGATGGTGCGGGATCATGCGATGGATACGTTATGGCCGAATCTTGATTCAGACAGTGCAAAGGATCAGCTGTACAAAGCACTTCATCACATAAGGAAAGCATTTGCAAAGCAGAACAAAGAGGCCAAGGAATGGATCGAGATTACGGATGACCTTATACGTATTGATCCACCCGGAGGCATTACTACAGACGTCAAATTATTTGAAAGGGCGGCACGTTCCGGGACTAAAGACCAAGATATATCTGATTTAGAACGTGCTGTTTCTTTGTATAGTGGTGAATTTTTACCTATGGATCGGTATGCCCAATGGGCTTCCATGCCCCGTGAACACTACCGACAGTTATACCTTGATGTCCTTACGACACTAGCCAAACTGTATGAAAACCTGGGCGAGCTGGCTGAGGCCGTAGAAATACGGAGAGAAGCACTGGAAAAGGAACCCACCCTTGAAACAGCCCATCGGGGATTGATGCGTATCTTCGCCAAAAAAGGTCAGGAAACGCGTGCCTTTCGTCAATATGAGGTATGCAGAGAGATACTCGGAAAAGAGCTTGGGGTAGGTCCATCGGCTGAGACTATGAAGACGCTGGATGATATTAGAGAAGGTAAAGTTGGAGCAGAAAAAAAGCAACGCCCTCAACGGGCTTCATTCTCCGGAACGACTCTACCAATTATAGGACGGGTTGAAGAGTGTAACAGAGTTGAACAGTTACTTGATCATCTTATCAGTGGACAGGGTGGCGGACTTATCATAAGCGGTGAGGCGGGAATTGGTAAAACACGTTTAGTTAGGGAGATTATCCAGCAAACACGTCGCAAGGATATACCTTTTTACTTGGGACAGAGCGGGGACAGTTCGGGTAATGTGGCATATGGGCCATTTATAGAGCTGTTTGATGATATGCTGAACAGGCAACCTGAACTGGAGGAAGACCTTCCGGTAGAACTGGGCCGTCTGGTTCCGTCTTTCCAAGGGGATGGAGATCCTTTCCCTCATGCCGATAAACTGGCAGCCAAGGGGCATCTATTTGCCCGAGTGCATCGACTTTTTACCAGACTTGCAGAAGGTGATCACTGTGTAGTTATCTTGGAGGATCTGCATATGGCAGACCAGGGCAGCAGGGAGCTCTTCTCTTATCTGATTCGGCATTTAAACAGGGTACCAGTCTTGTTTGTGGTTACATTGCGAAAAGAAGAGGGAGAACCGATCCCAGATTTTATCCGGGATACACCTGAGCAAAAGATGGAGATGATTGAACTTGCCCCCCTTACATATGAGGAGCATATAGCATTACTTCAACATTATGCCGAAGATTCGATAATTGGAACTAACATAGCAGACCATATTTATCGGCTGGGCGAAGGGAATCCGTTATTTGCCCTTGAACTTTTACGTCACCATAGTGAGGAAGGAGATACCGATGCTATTCTACAGCAGTCTCGGGTTTCTGGTGAGCAGCCTGTTTTTCCCGTTTCAGAAAATATTCCTTCCTCTTTGTATCATCTGGTTGAGCAAAAACTTGAGAAGCTTTCGCCTCCCGCTCATCATCTTTTATATATTGCAGCCGTAATAGGGCGCCAAATTCCCTATGAGCTTTTGGCTTTTATCGGGAGTAGTGATAATTCTGGTGCGGATAAAGAACTTTTTGATGCCCTTGAAGAAGTTTTGAAGGCGCGTTTGCTCGAGGAGCAAGGTTTAAACTACTCCTTTAGGCATACCCTTGTACAGGAAACAATATATTCTTCTATTTCACAGGCTCGTCGTAAAATACTGCATCAGCAGATAGCCGACCGGCTCTTAACGCTTTCAACGAATGCTAAGGATCAGCCTGTGGAACAGATTGCCTGGCATTACCTGGGAGCCGGTGAAGTGCTGAAAGGAGCACAATATTTGATTAAGACAGGGGAGCGGGCCGAAAGCGCATATGCCCATGAAGATGCACTTCAGAGATACAGGGAAGCATGTGAAGTGCTTGAAGATCTTAAAAGCGAAAAGGCCAAGGGATTAAAAAGAGAGGTCTTGGAACGGATCGGTGACGTATATCGTGCGTGTGGGAGGCTTGAAACGAGCTATGGCGCTTATGAAGAGGCAATTTCGCTTGCTGAGGAATCATCTTTATCTGAAAATATCGATTTGGTAGAATTGTATCGGAAGATGGCTGTAGTCGCTATCTTTCGTACAGAAATCGAACGTTCAGAGGAATATTTAAAAAAAGCTTTTAATCTTGTTGGAGAAGACGCTCGTTCTCAAGCGCGTCTTTATATCACAAAAGCACTTCATCTGTGGCATCAAAATCGGCTTGAGGAGGCTTATGATATTGCCAAGGATGCCCTCCGAAAAGCTGAAAGGGTCAATGCAAAGATTGAATCCTCGCAGGCTCGTGAAATCCTGGCAATGACCTGCCTGCCGCTTGGCCGCTGGGAGGAGGGACTCCAATATGAAATGGAACGACAATACCATGGCTGGTCACCTGAGATAGTGGTCGCAACTGATGCCCACCTTTGTTTGTGGGAGTACCATGTTTCGGGTGATCAACCTTTTCAGCGAGCCCGTTCATTCATGGAAAATATAGCCAAACAAGCTTCAGAAATGGGCGATTTACGTTGTGTGGCCGTATGTCACTATGCCTTGGGTACCATGCATCTGTGGCGAGGACAACGTCACCGGGCTGTGGAGGAGTTGGCTTCGAGTATGGAGCTCCACGAACAGGTAGGATCACCAGCGGGAATGGCTTATTCACTGGCCCGTAAAGGGGTATTGCATACCTTGACGGGGGCTGAAGGGCTTGGATGGCAGTCCATTCAGGAGGGACTTATGTATGCCAAACAAGCTGCTGTTCGGGATCACTGTCTGCAGCGGCTATATGGAGTTGGTATATGGAACCGGATTGAGGCTGGAGATATTAAACAGGCTCGTAAAATGGTAAATAAAAGCGAAGAGTTGCTGGACGAAGCGGGGGCTTGCGCTGCCTGTGCTTTAGAGCTCTATCCATGGATGGCCTATTACTACTTGCACACGGGACAGGTTGACCGGGCTCGTGAATGTGGTGAGGCAGTATTTCAACTGGCAAACAAAACCGATAATCCCATAGGAAAGGCGATTGCTGCGATGATTGAATCTAGCCTTTGTGTTGCAGAAGAGAAGCAGGGCCAGGCTGAAGAATGCGTTCAGAAGTCTTATAAAATTATGAAAGAAGCCGTACCTGATACCGCTCATTCTCCGGTAGCTCGTTATCTGGAATGTATGGTGGAGCAGCAGGAAGAGCTGGTTAAGGTTTAGATATTGTTTTTCATTACTAATTAGTATTCATCCGACTTAATAGAGTCCTTCTCCATAATTGTCAATTAAAATTCTGGGATATAACTGTACGAATTAAATCTGAGTGATCTTTACTTTTTTAAATACCGTCCCTTTCCCTAATAACAAATAACTGATTTCAGATGTCAAAATAAGGACCGGAAGAAAAACGGAAGATCGAGGGAAGATCCGCTGTTAGTTTATGAGTGACGTAAAAGAAATGCTAACAATCAGAGGAGAAAATGTTATGAGTACTACAACAACTAATTTGGACAAACAAGAAGTCGAACAAGCCGTACAGGAGATGTACGAGGAGGTTGCTACCTATCCAAACAAGGAGTTTCACTTCCCGACAGGACGTAACTCCTGTCTTAATCTTGGATATCCTGATGAAGAACTGGAGATGGTACCAGCTTCAGCAATTGATCCTTTTGCGGGTGTGGGGTATCCGTTTTTGGCTGATATTATAGGAAAAGGTGATACGGTCGTAGATATCGGATCTGGTTCGGGCTTAGATGTGATTATTGCGGCATCAAAAACAGGGACTGATGGACAGGTTTGGGGTATTGATATTACGCCGGCCATGATTCGGAAAGCCAGGGAAAATATCGAAAAGACCGATATAGATAATATAGAGATTGTTGAAGGTCGAGCCGTTAATATACCATTGGATGATGAGGTAGCCGACGTTGTTACCAGCAATGGTGTGATTAATCTGGTGCCGGATAAGAGAAAAGCCTTCGAAGAGATTTATCGCATCCTCAAGCCAGGTGGACATATTCAAATATCAGATATTGTTTTGTCAAAACCGGTTTCGGATGAGTCAAAAGCCAACGCTCAGCTCTGGGCAGAATGTATTGTCGGCGCTGAACCGGTAGAAGAGTACTTGGATCTGGTCCGAACGGCTGGATTTAAAAACGTAACCGTAATTGATCGGTTAGACTACTTTGATAGAAGCCCAAATGAGAGTACCAGAGAGGCAGCTAAAAATTTGGGCGCACATACCATTGTATTAACAGGTTATATGGAGTAATACCTTTAAAATTAAAAACAGATCGGAGGATACATTATGTACGCTAAGATAACTACCATAATACTGATGATTACAGGGCTAATCATAACTACGAATGTGCAGGATAAGGAGATGAGCGTCGGATCTCATCTCTATGACCAGCCGATGGAAGAGTCGACCAAAACAGTGACGGGGGAGTTATCCGGTTTTGACTGTGCTGTGGTCGGAGTACTTTGTCCCACCACCCATCGCGGTGCTGATTATACAACAGGGGTATTTACCGAAGACGAATCGTTCTACTTTATTGTCAATATCCCTCAAAGCTTCCTTCAGCAGTATTTTCGGGAAAAAGTAGAAGTGGAGGGTACCGTTTACGATCCCTATGGCCATGCTGTTGAACCTGAGACTATTCATCTGGTCGAGGAAGATGGACGCCGACTCGTATATGAATCGGGTTATTTTATTGATGAAGATGGTAGCCGAGCTACTTTTCAGGACGGTACATTTCGGGATGGAAAGTGGATGACACAATAAAACTAGTAATTTAAGCCAAATACATTGAAAATAAAAAACACAAGAGAGGTACTATGAAGTATTCAATAACAATCATATCAATATTTTTACTTCTATTAATTTCCTGTGATACGACAGACAGCGATTCTACATCAGTGCGAGAAACAACCACCGTAACCGGGCAAGGTCCTGATGGTAATCTCATAAATGGAGCCGAAGCGTCACTATTGCGTACCGAAGATAATGGTTTCTATGTCGACTTAACCATGCCTTTACCGGAACCAGGATCCTATATTTATCCGGAAGGTACTGAAACCGGATCTCCGGAAGTTTTTACCCTATGGATTTTTGTGTCTAACGATCCGGGAGCTGAGGATTTTGATGCTGCTTATCTTGGATCAGCTCATGTCGCAGAAGATGATAGACCTATTAAACTTA
>JBEPXF010000092.1:0-10230 GCA_041642075.1 Fodinibius sp. | reverse complement strand
TATCATAACCGAACTGTTGCCGTATCCTGTGGATGGCATCAACCAGTTCCTCCACCGAATAGGCCACATTCTTTTGGGTAATGCCAAAGCTGGAATCCCCAAAATTGGGCTTGGCAATGACGGGGAACGGAAGATGAAGCCCAAACAGTTTTTCATGTTCCGTTATGATAGTGGCATCGGCAACAGGTACCTCCACCTCCGTTGCTATGCCTCTGATCAGGGATTTGTCGTAGCAATAGGCTAGCGTTTGGGGATTTGATCCCGAATAAGGGATGTTAAGCATCTCCAGCAACGAAGGGACATGCAGTTCTTTGGTCGCATCATTTTCAAACCCCTCATCACATAAATTCAACACGAAATCAGTTTTTCCCTGTACCTTTTGCAGGTCGGCAATCAGCGTTCGGTGGTTGTTCAGATAATCAAACTCATATCCGGACAATGAGTTAAGCGCTTGCACCAGCTTTTCGATGGTATCAAAATCATCCGAATCAAATACCGCATCCGGCTTAACGGTGTCACTGAGCGAAGGGTCGCCCATCACCACAGCCACATTCCGTACTTTTTTACTTTTCATTTGGGGCGTTCGCTCTTTATCCGCTTTGGACGTGAGGATAAACCGCTGCTCCATCATACCCAGATCCTGATCGCGCTGGGACTCTGGTTCAATATTTCCGTGAAAATTCACCTCTTGGAAATCCACTTTTTCCATAAGGGCGCTCAGCTGTTCTTTGGTGTACAGCCGCTCTGCATAAAACTGGTCGACGATAACTCCCCTTTCGCTGTGGGTAACTATTTCTCTGGAGATGAGCCGTTCATTATCGTCCGCCAAAGATCGCTCCCTGCATACGAAGTGCTTGTCGTCCATCCACTCCCAGCTTCTGGGACTAAAGTTTTTCCTTAGATAATCACCGTCGGCAATATCCAGTAACACTTTCCCGCCGGGTTTCAACACTCGGAATACTTCTTTAAGGATTTTAAGATCCTCATCCTGCGTTTCAAAATAACCAAAACTGTTGCCTAGAAGGGTTACGTAATTAAAGGAGCCTGTAGGGTAAGGCAATTTCCGGGCATCTCCTTCTTTAAAGTCAATAGAACATCCTTTTTCCTTTGAGGTATTTCTGGCTGTTTGGATCAAAAAGCGGGACCGGTCTAATCCAAATAAGTTATAGTTTCCCCGATTGTCCAGTTCTATAAGATGACGTCCCTGTCCGCATGAAAGATCCAAGATCGAATCGCCCTCTTTGATACCGAGGATGTCATGAAACAGGGTTACCTCCTTTTCGGTAATCAGGGGATCGTCCACCACATCGGCATCTGTTTTCAGATACATGGAATTGAATATTCGCTTCCACCAGTCCGAGGGTAAATACTGTTCTGGATTCTCAACTGGTCCGAACGTTTTTGGATGGGTTTTGGATCTGTGTACCTCGTTGTTTTCTTTCTCCATTGAATAGCCTGATTTTTTTTGTAGTGTTGTGATTGTTCTGCCAGCTCTCTCATACTTATCTTTGGCTTCTGATAATCAGTTTAGGGAAACTTTGTTTAAAATAATAGATTTTTTTGCTCCCATTAATCCCCTCAATTGAGGTGCACTGCTGCAGTACTTCCCGGTTGATCAAATCCGATATTATCTACCTCTTAACGGTTAAACCTACATAAATCCCTAAAGTTCCTAAGAGCTTCACCTTTTGGAAAAGCGTTAGCGCTCTTCTCACGCTGCTGATACTTCATCCGGCAAAATCAAACTTCGACGCGTCGAATGGCCTCCCTCCTGTCCCAGTATCAACATTTTGTAGGAGTTGGTACGGAGATGGTTGAGGCTGCATTCTTCCGAAACTCGGAAACAGGCCGAATATCCTGACCTAATTTGAGATCTATACCAGACATAATGTGATGATTAAATTACTTTTAAACGTACAAGTAAAATGTGATAAGAATAATCTAAAGCAATGGCCGATGCTGAAAACAAAGTTATGCTAGCAGGGCTTTGATATTATTTTGGTATTACATATAATACCACGTCATGATTAACGTTGTTATTGATACCAATGTGTTAGTTTCGGCTCTTCGCTCGAACCGTGGAGCCTCATTTAAGTTGATCAGCTTAATTGGAACCGGAAAGTTTGATATCAGTCTTTCCGTACCATTATTGCTTGAATATGAAGCGGTAAGTAAGAGAAAAAAGTTTGACCATCTGATAGAAACTGACATTGATAATCTGTTAAACTATCTGTGTAAAGTAGCTGATAAACGGGACATCTTTTTTCTTTGGCGACCTTTTCTGAAAGATCCCAAAGATGATATGATACTGGAATTAGCCGTTGAAGCTGGCTGTGAGTATATCATTACCTATAATCTTGATGACTTTAAAGGTGTTGAGCAATTTGGCGTGGAAGCAATAACACCGAAACAATTTTTAATTAAAATTGGAGAACTATGAGCACTTTAAGCATTCGATTACCCGACTCGATGCACGAAAAGATAAAAGAGCTGGCTAAAAAGGAAGGCGTATCTATGAATCAGCTGATTAATTCTGCGGTTTCTGAAAAACTATCTGCCTTAATGACGGTGGAGTATTTAAAAGAAAGAGGCGAATTAAGCTCTCGTGAAAAGTTTGAGCAAGTATTATCCAAAGTTCCGGATAAAGAACCTGATGAAAGGGATAAACTATAATTTGTAATATCTGCATATCATTGATCATCCGGATTTCCTATCAAAGGTAAAGGCGGATTGGATCAAGCCAAAATGAACATACAACCTTTAACTCTCAACCTTCAACCAGGCCCTATCCCACAAACTTACCTTCTCCGCATCGAAGGGGTCTTTGTCGCTAATCTTACGGCTGGGATGACCAGAAGGGTCATAAAGAAAAGATACATATAGGGTGAATTCAGTTCGCTATTCCCAGACATTCACGTTCACTTCGGTATAGTAGAGGGAGGTAGTGGCTTCAAATCCCGACCGGGTGCCGACCAACAGCCAAAGGTTTCCCTCTTCGTCGGTCGTTGCGGTTCTTTCTCCCCCAGAAAGTGTCTTGACCTCATACTCCCATCCCTCCTCGCATTCCCGCGAATTGGCGACGTCGCCAATCTCGGTGGCCCGATACCAGCTCTGGGCATCTCCTTCATATTCTTCTGCGAGGTTCAGGCGGTAGAATCCCGGATCACGGCTTTCATCCACTATGCGGCCTGGCTCCTTTCCGGAAGCGTCCACATGCACGGTCACGGATTCCCCCGGAGCCCCGCCAACACCCGCACATCCCGAGGGAGCATCGGTAGCAAACGACACATCAAAATCTACTTTGTACTTGGTTTCCGGCTGCAGGCCGCTGATGCGATGCTTTAAAAACAT
Organism: Fodinibius sp.; assembly: GCA_041642075.1. GTDB lineage: Bacteria > Bacteroidota > Rhodothermia > Balneolales > Balneolaceae > Fodinibius. The sequence continues at coordinate 6,879 of JBEPXF010000092.1, read as the reverse complement.
ATTCAGATCGTCGCTAAGGTTTTTGCCGGACAAATAGAAGCCCTCCTGGCCGGTATTCAATGGGTTGGGCAGCGATCGATAGCCGCTTTCGAGCTCAAAATCATCCTCGCGTCCCATTCCATAGTTGCTGAATAAGGCGGACCAGTCGCCGGGCTGTTCATCGAACTGATATTCGTAGGTCTCGTCGGGTGCATCGGAGCCGGTAAAGATGTTACATCCAATATTTGAGAATGACAGGAAGATCAGAAATATTAAAAGGAGGGCTAACGGCGGAGTCGATTGTGCTGAGAAGAAGTTTTGAGAATGCTTAACATTGATATTATCAGGGGTTTGCATAGTCGTTTTGTTTGGGAAAATTCTTCTTCTGACTTACTTATGATTACGGGATAAACCGTCGGATTATTGTACGTAGTAAGCGAAACCGGCCGACCGCTGTATCCATTACTATTACCTCTTTTTTTGTTTTGTAATAAAAGGAACCGGACGGTACACTACAACATCCATCCTTCGGGGTTCAGGAATGTGCCTGGTAGTCCCATAAAAACTTACAATCTAAAATCGCTCTCTGAATCTTCCAGCCTATCCCTGAATAAGCCTGTAAATCCTGCGATGGCTGCCGCAGCCCCGACAATGATCATCAGGATGGCGCGGTCTGATCCTGTTCCTCCAAAATACTGGTCCACTTCCGATCGAAAGGCTTGATATTCTTCATACCCAGCGTAGAGGAGGAGTAATCCACCGAGCAACAACGCCGCTGATATCATTTTTTGCATAATCCGCTGCTTCAATTAATTGTTATTGCTAGCTACCAAATTTAATCGCGAACCTCAAGTCAAGGGATATTAAATAAAGAATTAGGGAATTAAGAATGATATACCGGTTCACTAAATTCGTTTTAAGGGAATTCCCCGGAGGTATGATCACTCATAAATTCTCCAGCTTTTTTATGGATGAGGTAAGATCCCGGGAATGATTTTGAAAATTTTCCCATACCTTGTTTTTTTGACTGAGACGTTTAAAAATATTCTTGATATGATACGATTGGGAAGTCAGATCTTTCTTGCTCAGTTCCTCCCATTCTATCGGCGTTGCTATCGTGGCTTTGCTGTGAGGACGCATGGAATAGGGCACTACGGATGTTTGGCCGTAGGCATTTCGCAGGTAATCCAAGAATAGTCTCCCTTCCCGCTTGGCTTTTCGAGTCTTGGTAGTAAAACGTTCGGAATTACCATCCGATAGATAATCGGCGGCCTTTTTCGCAAACGAGCGCACGTCGTCGAATTTAAGATTAGGCTTAATAGGAGAAACCACGTGAAGCCCCTTCGATCCGGTGGTCATTAGGTAGGTTTTTAATCCCAGCTCATTCTCCAAAAGATCATGCAGGACATGCGCGCCTTCCACAACCAACTCAAAAGCATCTTCGCCGGGCGGGTCCAGGTCAAAGATCAATTTGTCGGGTTTGTCAAGATCCGAGACTTTGCTTAGCCAGGGATGAAAAGTGACGGTGCCCTGGTTAACAAGATAAATTAAAGTGGCTTTGTTATTACACACAACCTGTTCGACGGTACCACCCTCTTTTTTCTCAACCTTAACCGTATCGATCCAATCCGGAAAATGATCCGACACCTCTTTCTGATAAAAGCCTTCTTCCCTGATACCATCAGGAAATCGCTGCATGGTAAGGGGCCGATTTTTCAAGAAAGGCAAAATGTAGTCGGCAATATCATCATAATAATCGATAATATCGCCCTTGGTTATCTTTTCGTCGGGCATAAATACCTTCTCCCGGTTTTTTATATCTACGGTATATCGGCCAAATTTCATAACTCAGGGTTTTTCTTTGTGGACATCTTCAGCTTCTTTGTCATCTCTTAGACCGAGAAATTTCGGATGCCGCAGTTTGTCATTGTCCGTCCATTCGGTAAAAGCAACTTCGGCAACCAGCGAAGGGCGAACCCAGTGCACATTCTTTTCTTTGATATTTTCATCGCTAAAAGGAGAGGTTTTCCGCTCCAGTGAAGACAGCGTGTTATGCATCTCTTTTAACTGGTCGTTGCTAAATCCTGTTCCCACCTGTCCGGCGTATTTCAGCTGATCGTTTTCATAAAACCCGAGCAGCAGCGCCCCGAAGCCAATGCGTTCTCCCTTGGGGTCAGTATATCCCCCGACAACGAATTCCTGGCGATTCGTGCACTTGAATTTGAGCCATTTTTTGGACCGGGAGTGTTCATACGGAGCCCTGGAATCTTTCGCTATGATTCCTTCCCATCCCTTCCGGCAAGCTTCTTCGTGGAAGGCCTCTCCCTCTTCGGTTCGGTGGATGGAATATCGAATGGGATCCTGAAACTCAAGGTTTTGCTTCAGTAACTCTTTCCGTCTTTTGAGTTCCAGGTTCGTAAGATCAAAATCATCAAGGTACATCAGGTCAAACAGGTACAGATACACTTTTATCCCAATATTTCGGGCTTCGTCGGAATCTTTGAGCCCCATCCGCTTTTGGAGACGGGAAAAACTGGTTTTACCCTTTTTAAAAGCAACAATTTCCCCATCTGCAACGAACGTTCCGGGCATTTTTTCAATAGCTTTCGCGAGTTCAGGATAGGTATCATTAAGTGTTTTCCGGTTCCGTGATTTTAGCGTAACCTTATCACCGGATTTGAAAATCAGGCAGCGTTCTCCGTCCAATTTTCGTTCGTACAACCAGTTCTCATCGCTAAAATAATCGTCGGTGAGCGTAGCGAGCATGGGATCCATCCAGTCGGGGAAAGACACTTTCTTCAATTTATCCTGTTGCTCCCGGTCTAAATACGATTTGATTTCACTCATCATCCCGAGCGTCCTTTTTGATCTGTTTCATTGTTCTCCCGGTTTTAACCGATTTGTTTTCGGTACTCGTGGGATTGCGTCGCGCATCGGCCTCATCGTCATCCATTTTAACGAGCAACCAGTTGTCATCTGTATTACCAACACTGGTTTTAACCAAAGCGTATCCTCCCGATATTTTCTGGCCCTCGAGCCAAACTTCAATCTGTCCGTCTTCGTAACATTTTTTAAACGATACGGCTTGATCGTCCTTTTTTTTGATGTTTTTAAATATCCCCTTGTCCCATACCATCACCGTACCGGCGCCGTACTGGCCTTCGGGAATGACGCCCTCAAAATCTGCATACTCTGTGGGATGATCTTCCGTAGGAATAGCCAGTCGTTTCTCCGAGGGATCGGTTGACGGCCCTTTCGGGATGGCCCAGGATTTCAGCACACCGTCGATTTCCAAGCGAAAATCGTAGTGCAGGTTGCTGGCATCATGCTTTTGGATCACAAAAACGGGCTCATCTCCGGATGCTTTTTTTGATTCCGAAAATGCAGGTTCGGGCGACTCATCCAAATCTCTCTTTTGGGAATATTCGTTCTTTGAACTCATAGGATTTGTTTTTTATCTGCTGATATATTGATGAACAGTATTGTACCTTCTATTAATTCCTTTCAGTTTAATGCTCCGGTCTATTACCTGTAGGCATTTGGAACAGAGAGATCAACAGCGCGGGAATTCATTCCCGTGGTTACTTTCTTGCCAATTCCACAACTGCTACCAATGCAACTCCAGTTGGCCATCAGATGAGAGGTCCACATCGTGCCCAAATTGCTCGCACTGATGATCCAGCAAATCCGCAAGCCAACGCTCGGCCTCATCGTTAGTACGTTGCAATTGAAAGCGATACGTTTTCATAGAAATCATGTGTAGCGATTCAAGCGTCCCTTCTTCGCTCAGTTTGGGAAAGTACATCAGTCGAAGATCGGGACGGTATTTTTCGTGTCCGCCAATGCCCTCATAGTCATTGATCAGGTCTCCGCAGCCGTATAAAACAAGTCGCCCGTTATAGACTTCCATAGTATTCCCCATTCCGCTTGAAGTTAAAGAACCGGATTGATGCGGATAATTGTAGCACAGCGAGCTCATAAAGACTGGGAGCAGCATTGCTTTACTACTTTCGATAATAAAAGTTCGGCGGTCCACTTCATTTATCCCCTTTATTTTAATTATAGTATAATAGTGATGCTTCTCTTTTATTTATTTTAAGAACATATTGTACCCAAGGTGTCGTTTCGAGTTCTTTTAATTAAGAATTATAAATTAGGAATTGGTTTTATCCTGATTTTTCAAGACCGGGTTTTCCAAAGTCGTTATCTACAGCCCAAAATTAATTTCCTCTCGAGAGGTTTGGTCCGGCATTGGGTTTGATGCTAGATCGGGGTGAGTTCAAATACATTTATTTATTATTGGGAAGTACCTTTTCAAGGTATAAAATGTACTGTTCCTTTTGTGTGGACAAAAAGGAACCCAAGGCCGGAGGGAATATGTTCTTAATCTTTCGAGGCCGGGTGATTTATAATCCTCTTGAAAGTGACAAAGCCCACCCCGGACCATTTCTGTTTGACGAGGAGCTGGCTGCAGCCGTGATCAACGTACAGAAGTGAAGTCAGCACCGAGGAGTTAAATGGTCCTAGATCTTTTGATTACTTTTCCATCAATGGGAAAAGTAATAAGGAAAGAAGTGATAAATTATTCCCTTATTGTCAAAGTTCTCCCGCCTAACAACTCAGCAATGCCAAAAGGCGGCCCACCGAGAAATTAAAGGATACCACGAGGACAAGAGGATTAATAATGCCAATATATAACTCACCCGGCCTCGTTTCCTCGGCACCCCTCCCGCGGAGGGGAATGGAGAGAATCTATTTATATTCCGATGCCTCTCCTTTCTTTATTTTCAGGGATAATTAAGAGTGAGAAAACGAAACACAGACGAATTTCTGTCTGAAGTTCGCGGTGGCGCAGGCTGTGATCAGCGGCTGAAGCTGCTGTCAGCGCGAACAAGTTAAATACGTCTAGATTTTTTGGATACTTTTTCACTGTGTCCGCCTACTGGCTGATCAATGGAAAAAGTAACAGAACAAGAGATACAGATTTTAGCTATTCTATGTATCTTTTAAATGATAAGAGACATCCAGCAACAGACCTAAATATAAATTTAGACTCAAAACACCATGCGCCAAATCGTAAATACCTCCGATGGAGACTATAAAGTGCTGGAAATACAGGAAGCGCCTGACCTTCATCCCGATACCGACGAACTGATTATCGAAGTCGAGGCTTCGGGACTTAATTTTGCGGATATACTGGCCCGGAAAGGGCAATATCCCGATGCTCCCGACAAGCCCTGCGTAATGGGTTATGAGGTATCCGGAAGGGTTTCTTCTGTCGGCACTACCATTGACGATGCATGGGTAGGAAAAGAAGTGGTAGCTTTCTGCCGGTTCAAAGGTCAGGCCGAACAGGTGTGCGTAAAGGAACGGCAAGTTTATGAAAAGCCCTCTCGCCTTTCATTTGCGGAAGCCGCTGCCCTGCCCGTCAATTACATCACCGCATGGGTACTGCTTAATGTGATGGGCTCCCTGCATGAAAGCGAATCCATACTCATCCATAATGTAGGTGGTGGCGTGGGCATGGCTGCCTTAGATATTGCTCAGCATATCGGCGCCACTACCTACGGTACTGCCAGTGAACACAAGCACGAATTCCTGAAAAAACGTGGAATTCATCACGCTATCGACTATCGCAATAAAGACTGGTTTGAGGTCATAATGGACCTGACAGGCGGACGTGGCGTGGATCTTATTACCGATCCGCTGGGCGGCAAGGAGTGGAAACGCAGCTATAAAGCGTTGCGGAGCACCGGACGTCTTGGGATGTTCGGGATCTCATCTGCCCATACAGGACCCAAAGGCGGACTTAAAGCGTATTGGGATATGCTGAAAACTGTTGTGCAGATGCCGTTTTTCCATCCCCTGTCTCTTTTGAATAATAATCGCGGCGTCTTCGGCGTAAATTTGGGTCACCTCTGGCACGAGCAGGAAAAAGCCATTTCCTGGATAGAGGGCATCCTGGAAGGCGTGGAAGAAGGGTGGATTAATCCCCATGTGGATACGACTTTTTCTTTTGATGAGGTCGCCGAGGCCCACCGCTATATCGAACAACGAAAAAACATCGGCAAGGTAATCCTGGTGCCGTAAAATTGCATAATAACAGTAGTTGAACAGCTACTGCCAGAGGTTAAAATTCGAAATCCCGCTACAAAGCCTTACCTTTCCATTGTATCCGTATTCACTTTCACTTAATCCAACCCATACCCTGATTCCTGCACATGAGAAACGATGATATCATACAGAGTATCCGCCACATGCTGGATATTAATGATCATGAAATTGCCCACATTCTAAAGCTCCGGGGTTATAATCCCAAGCGCGGTGAAGTGGCTAATATTTTTATTAACCAGCAGGCCCCGGAGGATGAAAAAGGCCCGGATTGCAGTGATGTATTGATGGCCCATTTCCTGGATGGACTCATATACTATAAGCGGGGCAAAAGTAAGGAACACCCACCCCGCCCTATTAAAACGCCAGTGACCAATAACATGGTGCTCAAAAAACTGAGGGTGGCATTTAAGCTTCGCGAAAAGGATATGCATGATATCCTGGAGTTGGGTGGATTTTCCATTTCCAAACCCGAAATGAGTGCCCTGTTTCGGAGAGAGGGACATAAAAACTACCGGGAATGCGGAGATCAAATCCTGCGCTATTTCCTAAAAGGACTTACGGTGAGAATTAGAGATGATAATTAAAAATTGAGAATTAGGAGTTATGGGATCTGGGTGATTTTGGTAAGAGGAAAGGGTAGAAGTGTTAAGTATTAAGTAGAAAGTTTTAAGTTGCAGATCATAGCATTGGAATTGCTACAAAAAAATAGACAGTTAGTTAAGAGACTCATGCGGCCTGTTGTTTGCGATTTAAGTTTTGTTCGGTTTGTACGGGGCTTTGATAGTT
>JBEPXF010000091.1:0-10244 GCA_041642075.1 Fodinibius sp. | reverse complement strand
GATCTTGTATATAAGCACCTTCTCCCTGAACTATCTCCCCGAAGAATCCCTGTCGGGCCATGCGTATCGTAAGAATATTGAAATCTCCATACGCTGAATTGGCGAGCATCATACAATGCTTGCGGGTCCGCTCAGAGGTCTCTACCAGTTGCCAGCATTCTTCAATCGTCTTGGCGGCTGGAACTTCAACCCCCACATGTTTCCCCTGTTCCATGGCATACACCGCCTGAGGAGTATGCAGGTCCCAGGGCGTTGAAATAATAATCAAGTCGATATCTCCGCGGTCGCAAAGCTGTTTCCAGGCATCTTCGCCATCCGTATACGCATCCGGATTATGAGTATTGGCTATTGATTCAATAGCTTCATTTACACGGTTCGGGACAATGTCGCATAAGGCCTTGACCTCTACTCCCTCAATATTTGCAAAGCGTTCGACATGTCCTGATCCCCGGCTTCCTATGCCAATAAAGCCCACACGGACGGTCTCCAGCGGCGGGGCGGCGTAGTCGTGCATATTAAAGGTTTGCTCGTGGGTTTGCCTGAAGGGCGGCTGGGGGCCGGCGGCAGACCCGCCCATTATCATGCCCGCGCCGGCGAGGCCGGCTTGCTTTAAAAACGCTCTGCGATTGTTTCCCATGATACTGAAAATTTAGGTTTACTTTTTTTATAAATAATTAATAGTACGTTATCTGCTTGCACCTACACTCCTTCCCAGTTCATGACACGTTGGGCGTTTGTACGATACAAAGACTCTAACAGCGAATCGGATAGATCAAGACCATAATATGGCCACCAAATCCGACCTGTCATATATTCATCAGCACTTTCCAACAGTCGCCACCACGACTGGTACATCCCTTTATCCATGCCCATGTCAGTGCCGAACAGCACGCGGTCCTGATACTCCTCCAAAAAGCGCGGGGCCCCGCGGGGCTGGCGACCCACTTCGTAGTCCCGGGCTGAAATATCCACATACAGGTTGTCGTGGCGGTCCATGAGGCCCGAGAGCCGCCCGAGGTCATTGCCCAGGTTGGCCAGGTGACAAGCAATAAATGTCGTATCCGGATGCTTCTCAAGAAGTCGGGGTAAAATAGTTATTAGATCTTCATACGGCAGGCCGTCTGATCCATGTTGGTTGAATCGTTGAAAGATAGGAGAACGTTCCTGGAACACGTTGGGCGGCTCCCATGAAGAAGGATGATCGGCTATATGAACATTAACCGGTAAGTTTAGTTCGGCAGCCTTCTCCCAAACTCCATCTAAACGCGGGTCATCATGATGGAGCCGTTCTTCCGGGGATAATTCTGTATCTCTTGTTATACCAAATCCTTTGTCACTTATTTCTCCAATACCACGGGCTCCCTGATCGTAGCAGCGCTCCAGCTCCGCAACCGCTCGTTCCGGGTAATCGGCCTGACCGATGCCGTCGGTTTCAATTCCACAGTACAGCTGAAACCGGTCGGGGTAAGGCTGCAGGTACAGCTCCCTCAGCTGGTCGAACTCCTCGCCGGTCGCCCCGGTCAGCACCACGGAGGTCTCCACGCCTACCTCGTCCATGGTCTTCACCCAGCGGGACAAATGCTCTTTGGTACTGCCCGAATCCTCACGCGCTGGATAGTTATGAATATGAACATCAATAACAGAAAACTTAGCTGTTGGTACAAAAGTATCTTGGGTAATTAGTGTTGACTTGGGCGCATGATTTTTTAAAAGCACATCATCCATAGGGCCAGGTCCCGGGGAAATACCGGGGCCGCCCCAAGGGCCATATTTTACTTCTCTCCATTCCGGATCTGAGTGCCAGTCTTTGGTTAATTGGCTTTCTCCATCATCGGTAGAATCACATGATGGAAGCAAGGAAACTCCGGCTACACTAATACCCGTCAGACCAGCAAACTTCAGAAAATCCTTTCTGTCACCTTTCATAATAAAGTCTTTGAGATATATGGAAATTATTTTTCATCAATTATATTTCTAAACAATTATCACATTTAGTAACCTGGATTTTGCTCTATCATACTATTCTTATCAATAACCTCCTGCGGAATAGGAGCCAAATAATTCCATTCATTAAAGTTCGCAGGTTGAAAATCTTCTACCGTAAAAGTTCGCTCACCAGTATCAGGATCTTTATGTATATCCATTTTCAATCGTGGCTCACTAAGTACATTTTCTGCAATTTTCCACCGGCGTACATCGAAAAAACGATGCTGTTCAAAGACAAGCTCGATACGACGTTCTTGTACAATTTTATCCCATAAGGCTTCACCGCTTTCTGTAACTTCAGGCATATCTACGCTTGGTCGACTTCTTACCATATTAATATATTCTCTGGCTGTAGTCTCATCTCCAAGGTGATACATTGCCTCTGCATAATTGAGCAATACTTCACCATATCGAAACCAAATCCAAGTGGGAGAACTACTACCACTTGGTCCACTGTTACAGCCACAATACGACTCATCTACAAATTTTCTGACATAGTAACCTGTTTCCGTAGCATTCCAAGCAGAATTACTACCATCAGGTGAGTCTTCCCCACCAGGGGTAAAGGTTTCAATTGTTCGTTCCTTAAAAGGTGCTCCATCATAAAGTATGGTATCATAAAACCGAGGATCACGATTGACATATGGATCCTGTGGATCATAGTTTGGGTCATTCTCAGGAAGAAGACCGCTTTCCATTTCATAATCATCAACTAAATTTTGAATAGGATGAGAATGTCCAAATCCCAACCAGCCATTAGGGAATAAATACCGTTCAACTAATACTTCTACTTCGGAATTAATATTTGTTGGTCTTCCCCATATTATCTCATCAGTGTTATATCCCCCCTCCTCCATAAACAAAGTTTTATAATCATCATGAAGAGAATATTGATTTAAATCAATGATAGCTTTTGCTGCATCTGCTGCTGCCTGCCATTTTTCCAGATCTTGATTTGGATTATTTAGCTCACTCGCATCATAAAGTAATGCTCTTGCTTTAATAGCCATAGCTGCTCCTCGGGTAAGTCTTCCTTTGTTTTCCGAATCGTATTCAAGTGGAAGCGTACCCATTGACTCATCTAATTCGGTAACTATAAAATTTAATACATCATCATATGAATCTCTGGGAAGCCGAAAGTCTTGGCCTAATTCAAATGGCTCTGTAATTAATGGTACTCCTCCATAATGGCTTAAAAGTCGAAAATATGAGTACGCTCTTAAGGCCCGCATTTCAGCGCTAAGTCTATTTCTTAGTTCTTGATCAATTGTAGAATCGTCTATTTTTGCCAACAGTTTGTTAGCTTGATTTATCGGTTCCCAATAAGATCTGTCCCCTCCATCATTTGTCCATACGTTCATAGGTCCCGAGTAGGTGGGGCCATGATTTCCCATAATTATATTTCCAATAGAACCCCAAGAACCTCGGGAATTAGATTCATCAACCATATTTGCATAACCCAACATTCGCCATGACATACGTTGAAAGCCAAAGGGCACCAGTTTATACGCCCGATTAGCAAATGCTTCAGCTAACGCCTCATCCTCCCAAATAGCTTCATCTGAATATGACTCAGTGGGTTCCTTGTCCAAAACACCACTAACATCACTACAGGAAGAGATATATACTATAGTGAAGAATAATAACAGGGATGAAAAAACCCATCTCTTTTTTGTCGGTAAAGGCTTATTTACACTTTCCATAATTTGGCTCTTAAAGGTTTTAAAATTCATGATATTTAAAAAGAAATGTTTACTCCCAGATTAAATATCCTCGTTTGAGGATAGAAACTTCCCGTACTATACTGAACTTGCTCTCCAGCTACAGATCCCCCTTCACTACCTGGATCTCCTTCAGGATCAAACCATTTCATAGGTGTAACGGTAAATAAATTATTACCATTGATATAAACTCTCGCTGAGGTCAGACCTATTCTGGATATAATATCATTAGGTAAGGCATAGCCCAGTTGCAATGTTTTAAGTCTGAGAAATGACGCATTCTCCAACCAAAAAGTACTTGGCATAGCACTAATTACACCTTCGCCAGGTTCAGACTCCTGTGACATGATAGGATATTCGGAGTCCATACTTCCAGGGGTATACGCATTTAGAACTATATCTCTCATACAATTCATCGTGGTCCTGCAATTTTGGAAAATATAGGTCCAAGCTCTTGTCTGCCCTGCAAAATTTGCAAATAAAGTGAAGTTTTTATATCCAATATTCGTATTAAATCCGTAGGTAATTTCAGGTATGGGACCTTTATCCATCCTGGTTCTGTCTGCAGAATTAATAACGCCATCCCCATTAATATCTTTATATTGAAGATCACCAACTCGTGTGCCTGGCATTATTGGATTTGAATCAACTTCTTGTTGTGACCTAAATATGCCTTCAGCCTGATATAAAAGTTGTGCCCCTATTGGATTACCCTCCCGCCTTTGATGTTCCGGTATATCCTGAGGTTCGCTTATATCTAATATTTCACTTTTTGCATACGCAATATTACCTGTTATCGAATAGGAAAGGTCACTTGAAAGGGAATTATTTTCATGCTCCAACTCTATTTCAATACCTTGATTTTGCGTAACACCGATATTCTCATCCGGCAAAACAAGGCCAGTATAAATAGGAACTTCTGTTCCTCTTGAAGTCAGGATATTTTCTCTTTCTTGTTTAAATAAATCTACGCTAAAGCCAAATAATCCATCCCAGAATCGGGCATCAAGACCAATATTCTGATTTGTTGCAACCTCCCAGGTTATATTGGGATTAGGAGATACGCCGGGTTCCACTACTGCTTGAGTACCTCCTCCAAAGTGAGTACCCGTGGGAATAAGAGTATTTAATGCTCGAAATTGAAATGGATCAATTCGATCATTTCCCATTTGAGCATAAGAAGCTCTAAGTTTTAGTTCATTTACAGACTCATTGCTTGATAGAAAATTTTCTTCACCTATCCTCCAAGCTACAGATACTCCAGGAAAAAAGCCCCAACGATTTCCGGGTGGAAATGCGTGTGAACCGTCATACCTCATATTAACATCAACCAGATATTTCTCCTGAAACTCATAATTTATTCGTCCAAAAATATTTTGCCGCGCGGATTCTCTACGGGTTCCGTCAGCCTCCATATTTTCAGCTGCCCCCGCAAACAATTCTTCTATTGCTGGAGATATAAAATCTCTTCTATATGCTTCAAATGTTTTGTAAGTAGATTCTGACTGTTCAACAGCAAGAAACGATTCTAAGGAATGGTCATCTCCAATTTGGGTCTCATATATAAGCCGCAAATTGATCAAATAGCTCTGATCTCTTTCATATTGTTCCCTGAGATCAGGATTTTCTACTTCACCCCCGGGATTTTCATTATATTCATCGTTTTCAGCGTCATAATTATACACCTTCCATGTCTCTCGCCAAACTCTACCTTCAGTCCGCTCATTTTTGAAGGAAAAGTAACCGTCTGTACCTAATCCTTCAATTTGTGGTATGTTTATATCAAAAGACCCTTTAACTGACCCCCTTAATATTTTATCACTTTCATATCCTCCTACTCCAGTTAAATTTAAAGCTGGATTTGTATTAGCATCAGAAGGCACTGAATTTGGTAATCCATTGGGATAAAATGGAACGATTAAGGGACTTGTAGTATATCCAAATCCTCCTATTTCGGGTTCGATCATGTCATGGATTCCACCATTAATATCTAAACCAAAACTAATATTTTCTGTGACATCAGCATCGACATTGGCTCTCAGAGTATATCCGTCATAATCATGTAATCCATCTTTTACCATACTATTTTCACCTGAATAAGATCCAGAAACAGAATAGCGTATTTCTTCAGATCCACCACGTACGCTAAGATTATGTTTACCCTGTAAGGCATAATCTTTAAAAATTAAACCCGGCCAGTCTGTATTAGGATAATTAATCGGATCGCTCCCCTCTCGCATTATCTTAATTTCCTCTTCAGTATATCGTGGAGGAAGGTTCTGATAATTTTCCCGGTACATGTTCACATATTCGGCCCATTCCCATGAGTTTGCTACCTCAGGCAACCTGGTGGGCTGGACAATGCCTTGGTTGAAGGAATAGTTAAATGTTGGTTTTCCGAGAGATCCTCGCTTAGTAGTGATAAGAATAACGCCATTTGCTGCTCGCGCACCATAAATAGCTGCAGATGCATCTTTCAATACAGATATCTGTTCAATATCACTTTGGGGTATCCGCTGCCATGCCCCTGTTTCATCTGGCACTCCGTCAACAACAACCAAAGGATTATTATCCCCAAGTGTGCTTTGACCTCGAATTAAAATCTCAGACGTATTTTCTCCTGGTTGTCCCGAACGATTTAATGCTGTCAGTCCTGGAAGGAGTCCTGAAAGTGAATTAGATACACTGACAGAGGGACTGTTTTGCAATACCGTATCGTCAGTACGGGTGACAGAACCAGCCATGGTAGATTCACGTTCTGTACCATATCCCACCACCACTAACTCTTCGCCGGCAATAGCTTGGGATTGTAATACTACATTTATTTCTGTTCTCCCATTAATAGGCACTTCCTGGGTCTGATACCCTACAAATGAAAACACCAGAGTATCCTGCAGCGACTCCACGTTCAACTCAAAACTGCCTTCATTATCTGTGGAGGCACCTGTAGTCGTGCCCTTAACCAAGACATTAACTCCGGGTAATGTTTCTCCCGATTGTGCATCAGTAACACTACCTGTTACCATTTCTTGCAGATCCTCATTTGATTCTGGTTGCTGCATTTTTAATAACACCAACTGACCACTGGCGGAAATACCGAAACGAAAGGGAGTATCTTCCAGAACATTCCATAAAGCTCTTTCAGCTGTAGTCTGTGTCTCCTTTACAACTACTTTCTTGTCCAGAGGTATAAATTGCTTACTGTAGGAAAGTCTCAATCCAGCCTGTCGAGCTATAGATTCAAGCGCACTGACAAGTTTTTGGGGACCTTCTTGTAGAGCAACAGACTTTTTTAGTTTGGAAGCCGTAGTGCTTCCTACACCAGCTTTCATTTCATCCAAAGTTTTGTTGTCATACACGTCGGCCAATGCTGCTTCATCATTTTGAGCATATGCATGCGCTGAGCTTGCTAAAATAGAAATAATTACTATTCCTATAATTTTATAAAAAGAGGTTTTTTGCATCCCTTCAAATATCATAGTCCCATGGTTTTGAAATTATTGTTATATGTTTATAGTAGATTACCTTTATAATTATTCTTGGTTATCTCTAAACGTTACCGTTCGCTTGTCACGCTCATAGGAGGCACGCACTGAGACGGAGAGTACCTGGAGTACCTCGTCCAGCGGCATATCACTATAAGTAGCTGTCAGAGTACGTTTTTGCAATTCAGCATCTTCGACAATGCACTCAATATTAAACCAGCGTTCTAACCGCTGTATGACTTTTTGGAAAGAGGTTTCCCGAAATACCAGCTTTCCTTCCGACCAGCCGGTAAACTCCTCTATATCTGTTATATCAGAGACCGTGAGCCCCCCCACTTCCTTTATGACTCCTAACTTGCCAGGTGTTAACTCTACCAATTCCTTCTGCATATTTCCTTCTTTCAATTTTCCTAAAGATGCCAATCCCTCTTTAACAGCTACCTCAATTTTGCTGGAATCGTAAGCCATGATATTAAACTGGGTCCCCAGGTCTTTTACGTATCCCCGGGGCGTAATGACAACAAAAGGGTGCTGTTCATTATGCTCTACCTCAAAAAAAGCTTCTCCTTCAAGATAGATCGTACGGGAGGGATCTCCGTAATTTTCTGGAATTTCTAACCTACTTTCTGCATTAAGGGTTACCTGGCTTCCATCACTGAGTCTGAGGTTCGTGCGCTGACCTCTGTCCGTGGTAATTTCCTGTGCTGCTATCTCAGTGTGTTCGGTTTGCTCGCTGGTATTCAACCAGTTTTGAGAAGTAAAGTACAGGGTAAAAATGAGAATGACAGCAGCTGCGGAAATGGTAAACCAGTACTGGTAATCACGCGATCGTACATCCCGGAAATGATCGATAGCGATTGAGTCCTTTTTTTTGGTCGAAATACTACCCGTGGACTGGGAAATACTTGGAAGGTTATTCCTTTTTTTAAACTGCTGCCAGGCTGCCTGGGCATCGGCTTCAAATTCAAAGTGCTCATCCTGGTCCCAATGCTCGATAAAGGATTTGAAAAAATCCTCGTTGGCTGGATTCTCCTGCAGCCATTCTCCCAGCTCTCTGAGCTCTTGTTCCGAACAGCGGCCTCGTATGTATTTCTTTAAAACTTTCCAGTTCATAAGTACCTTTTCTCCATCTATTCGTTAGGATTACGAGTGAAAAATCGCTTACCCTTAAACTTTTCTGAATAAATTCTCTGTAATAATTAAAACTGTAGGTGAATGAAAAACAGCTCGAGTCGAAAATCCAATCGAGGACCGTATTAAATAACAGTCATTTGAGTTGTATCGCCCAACTGTGTCAGTTTTAAGCCGATACAGCTGCGACGACTGGATGCTCTTTTTTTAGTCATGATTTTATTATTTCCTATTTTCCAGCCAGAAGAGGACTTGGAAAAATCGGGTTTTGTTCAAAGTAAAGGATGGCGGAAGGTTGGAATCACAGTTTATAGCTCACAGGTGAGGATTTTAACCGGCCAATATCGCCGAGATAGGGAAAAACCAGTTTCGCAATACCTTCCAGAACCATAAGAATCAATACGGATAGGTCTCTTGACTATTTATTCTTCCAAATTTGTGAGTTGATCAGGCAATGCTTCTAAAAAAGCCATCAGATTAGAAAGTTCCTCCCCAGTTAACTGCTGATCCAGTCCGGGAGGCATTAAAGACATGCTCTGTGTTTCAATCGAAACTATTTGATCTCGCGGGATACGAATTTCCTGACCCGGGCCAACCGATAAAATAAGAGCTTCTGACAATTGTTCCGCAATAACTCCTGAATAACTGCTGGACCTCGTGGTAACCTGATAGGTCTCGTATTCTCTTGCAAAGCTGGCTGAGGGAAAAACAATGGCTTCCAATAAATCATGACGGGATCGTATGGCTCCGATATTCGTGAGATCAGGGCCAAATTCGGTTCCTTCCCTTCCAACGGTATGACAGGTTGAACAGGTAGATTTCCCAAAAAACAGTTTGCGGCCTGCTCCTACATCCCCTTTTCCCAATTGTTTTTCCAATTCCTGCAATTTAGCCAGGCGCTCTGACTGCTTCTTTTGAATTTCTTCCATGAGCGAAGCTGCTGCTGTTTGTACAGATTCAGGATAGGCATTTATTACATTTTGCAGGTCCTGCTGCGTTACATTATCCAGGTTTTCCGGTGAATTTTTCAGGACTTTTACCAATGCCAACCCGACTTTTTCACTCTTGCTATCCTGGAACGTTTCTATCAGGCCGGGCACCATAAACGGGTCGGCCCGGGGGAGTTGCGTTCGGGCAATATGCAAAAGTTGTTGCTCGTTTAGTTCCGCTTGGCTTAGTATTCGAGCTGCTGATTGCCGGACTGGTGAGGTGTTTCCATCACTCAGGTAATCGGTTACTATTTCAAATTCTTCCGCCGATATTTGAGGCTGAGTGCCCACCCGTGCTTTCATTGCTTCCAACCGAAACTCGTCGCTTTCTTCCGGATTATGAATAATTTCCTTTAAGTGCTGATTTAACGCCTCAACTTGATGGCTGCCTATCAGGTTCAGGACCGCCTGCCGAACTTCGTCAGCGCCTGCTCTAAGCTCATTTCCAAGTCGATCTACCCAAAGATCAGGAAGCTCCGGGATATCACATCGGCTCATGACATCTATGAATATTAGTTTGGTTCTTGGGGGAGTATTTTGAGCGGATAGGCCGTTTCCTAAAAAACGCTGCATATCGTCATTCCCGCAAAAGGTATTCATCAGGGTTTTATATGAATCCGCCTCTTCAACAGTCAGTTCAGCAGCCCCCATAGCTGAGTCAAGAAAGTCTATCACGATCTCTGACCACTCGGGATGGTGTGAGGCCACCCAAACGCCAACCTCCCTGAGCTCCTGATTTTCACTGGAAAGAAATGGGAGTAACTGGTCTTTCGTGAGAGGAGAAGAATCCATCTGGTCCAGAGCTGTTAGAGCCGCTTTCCTGACCTGATCAGATGAACTCGTTAAAGCCTCAATCAACGGATCCGGATAACCCAGGGTGATAAGGGAGTGAATGATAGCATGCTCGAGAAAACGGTCACTGACCCCACCGG
>JBEPXF010000090.1:0-10307 GCA_041642075.1 Fodinibius sp. | reverse complement strand
TCTGTTTGAGTCGTTGGAAATGATCGCGGTTTATGATGCGGGCAAAATCAGGGCTTTCAGCAGGATTACTTCCATAAAATTCAGTGATATTCTGTTTAACCAGAGAGCAGAACTTATCCCGTTGTGATTCATGAACGTAAACATAGTCGGGGCTCACGCAGGTTTGTCCGGCATTGATAAACTTACCCCAGCAGATACGTTTGGCAGCGAGTTCAAGATCGGCCGCATAGTCAACGATGGCGGGTGACTTTCCACCTAGTTCAAGGGTAACAGGCGTAAGCTGTTCGGCTGCCGCTTTCATAATGATTTTTCCCACACGGGTGCTGCCTGTAAAAAAGATATAGTCAAGGGGTTCATCCAGCAGTGCCTGTGTAGTATCTGCATCTCCCTGAACAACATGCAGATAGCCGGAGTCGAAATGAGTATTGATTATTTCTTCCAATAATGCGGAAGTATTAGGAGCCAGTTCCGAAGGTTTGATAATCGTGCAATTACCGGCAGCCATCGATCCCAGTACAGGATTTAGCGATAGCTGTACCGGATAGTTCCAGGCCCCGATAACCAGCGAAACGCCATAGGGCTGTGGATAGATATAACTTTTAGAGGGAAAATTGAGGAGAGATCCGCTTACTTTTTTCGGCTTACTCCAGGATTTCAGGTTTTTAGCAAGGTGATCAATCTCTTTATAGATTATCAGCAGTTCGGTGCCGTAAGTCTCAAGCGGTGGCTTGCTGAAATCTTCCTGAAGCGCCGCAAAAATCTCTTCTTCATGCTCCTG
This sequence comes from Fodinibius sp., assembly GCA_041642075.1. Classification (GTDB taxonomy): domain Bacteria; phylum Bacteroidota; class Rhodothermia; order Balneolales; family Balneolaceae; genus Fodinibius. The sequence continues at coordinate 9,529 of JBEPXF010000090.1, read as the reverse complement.
TAAAAGTGATTTGAGGCGAAGGAGTTTATTGATACGGAATTCCGTGTTCCGGCTTTCTCCCTGCTCAAAGAATTGGTATTGGCGGGCGACAATTTCTGTCATGATCATGATTGATTTCTTCCTTTGAAGGTATCCATTGAATGATAAACGCCAAATAGCTTGCCTGCAACATAATCAAAAATTCTGGCAGGGAGTATTCCGCGCAAAAAGGGCAGCAGTTTAACTACGAATGGGGCACGGAGATGAATCTTATTCTTTTTTACGGCTTGGATAACTGAACCTGCAAATTCTTTCGGATCGAGTAGGGGAGTTAGTAATGGAGGCGTAACACCGGCAAACATACCGGTATTGATATAACTGGGTTCTACCGTTGTGACTTTGATACCTGAATTTTGCTGCTCCAGCTCAATGCGGAGTGATTCCGACCAGCCGATCAGGCCCCATTTGCTGGCTGCATATACGGACATCCGGGGATTTCCCATCAGGCCGGCTGCTGAAGCTATATTGACAATGTGTCCGGCCCCTTGTTTCTGCATGGCCGGTAAAAAAGCACGGGTAACATGCATGGCCCCCAGCAGATTGATATTGATAGTTTGCTGGATTTCCCGGGATGAACGCTCGGAAAATAAACCTCCAACGATAATTCCGGCGTTGTTTATGATGATATCAATAGCGGAAAGCTGGCTAAGCAACAGTTCCGCAGCCTCATAAATCTGATCAGGATCGGCAATATCAACGATTTTAGTTATTATTTGGGATGATGGTTTTACTGTGAGTTTATCCCTCACTGATTCAATATTCTCCGAATTGTTATCCCAAATTATAATAGTATTGGGCTCATCCTTTAAAATTCGGATAGCCATTAGCAAACCTATGCCGCTGGCGCCCCCGGTAATAAGTACGTTTTTATCTTTGAATGAACTCATTATACCCTAATAACAATTAGTTAATTAATACGTAAGGCTTCTCATACATATACAACCAAAGATTTCTTTTAGCTAGGCGTGCCTGACTCTATTTTGTTATTTTAAAAAAGTATAACAATTATATACAGCGGAAGATAGCACAGCTTTAATTAACCGCTTATCGTATTAAATATTCGGGATATGTCAGATCAACATGATAAAGAAGATCTCCATGAGCGGATGCTTCATCTGGAGATGAGGGTGGAGCAGCTGGAAAAGCAGTTGCAGGAAGAGAAAGAAAGAAATCCTGTAACGCCGACGCCCTCTCTGGAAGATCAGTCATTTGTCCAAAAACGTAGTGAGAATTCCGGAAGCCGCTTTATTCCCGATGAAATTCAATTCGGTGAGCAGTGGCTTAATCGTATAGGCATTGGATTACTGTTAATTGGAGTAGCTTTTTTGTTCAAATATTCTGTAGATCAGGGATGGCTTATTCCACCGGTACGGAGCCTTATCGGACTGACTATTGGTATGTTTCTTTTTGGATCAGGATTACGAATGGATGAATCGATGAATCCCTTCCGGCAAATTATGTTGGGTGGTGGAATCGGGGTGTTTTATATTACCGGCTTTGCAACCTACCAGTTGTATGCGTTTTTGCCGGTAACGATAATCTGGCTTTTTATGATAGTAGTGACGTTACTGGCTCTTTCCCTTTCCCTGCAGCAAAATGAACCCATTCTTTCTGTAACCGGTATCCTGGGAGCCCTGGGAACGCCCTTTATGCTTTACAGCGGTTCCGGCAGTGTGGGAATGTTAATGGGTTATACCGCTCTCATATTGGTAGCGGCCGCTGTTATTTATTATCAAAAGGTATGGCAGTCGCTGCTCTGGAGTTTATTGGCAGGCGGACTTACCGTAATAGCAGTTGGGGTGATTACAACTGCCTATTATAGCGGTTCGGCTACTAATATGGATCGCTGGATGCTGCAGTTTGGAATAGTAGTATGGGCATTGTGCAGTTGGGGTATTGCCGTTGCCCGCACCATAGCGGGACCAGTAAGGGAAGTGAGTGCTGCCGTTCACTTGTCGGTTTTTGCTGTGCCCTTCTGGATTCTACCTCTGGTAGTTATTAATTGGGAGCTCAGCGAGGATAGCCTGGCACTTGTGGCATTTGGACTAGCAGCCATAGGTGCCGCCGGCTATTACGCCTTTCAAAACAGAAAATTTTCATCTTTGGCTTTATCTCACGGGTTGATGGGACTGATAATGGGAACCATTGGCGTTATTCTATTTTTTGAAGGAACGGCGCTGTATATCATTCTCGCGGCTGAGACTGTTGCATTCCGTTATATTGCCATGCAGACCGGTGAATCACGGGTAAGTATTGGCTCTCACTTTTTATATCTGGTGGTCTTGCTATGGACGTTCAATGCCCTCAGCGAAATCAGCTATTCTGAGACTTCACTCTTAAGTATTGACGCCTTTTCCCAACTGATTTTTATCGTTGTTAGTGGGACCTATCTGTCTGCGTGGCTGTATCAGGAGGTTCCTCAAAAAATATATCGTATTACCAGTCATTTACTGCTTCTTTTTTGGATCTACCAGATGTTTTCCATGCTGTCAAACGGTCAGGCATGGGTAACCATTATTTGGGGCCTGTATGCCATTGGTCTTATTGCCGCTGGATTTATAAAATTCGGAAGAAATGTTCGTTTAGCGGGCATGGCTTCACTTTTCTTAGTCGTGGCAAAGCTTTTCTGGGTCGATCTGGCGCAGCTGCAGGCTCTTTGGCGCATCCTGTTGTTTATTGGTTTCGGCGGTGTGCTGATGCTTTTAGGGTATTATCTCCAGTCAACTCTGCACAAGGCTGAATCGGAAATATAACTTGGCAAAAGCTGAAAAGGCCCGTACTTTATTAATCTGATAAAAAACTTGATCAGAATATACTTTTTAATAAATCATATTTTATGAAGAAGCTGTTTCTTTTTTTGCTTGTAGTAGTAATAGTTGGATGCATGCGCTCACCGATTGATGAAGTGGCCGATACAATAACTGAAGAGAGCCTGATGGAACATATCAAAGTCCTTTCTTCAGATGATTTTATGGGGCGCAGTACCGGTACCGAAGGCGAGGAGAAAACGGTCGATTACCTGATCAGCCAGCTTAAGGAAATTGGGATAGAAGGTGGCATGCCCGATGGCAGTTATGTGCAGGAAGTTCCGTTGGTTGGACAGAAAACGGATGAGGATGCCCAGTTGACGATCAATAAAGGGAGTGAGACTATATTAGAGCTGGATTATTTTACCGATTTTATGGCTTGGCCGGCCAATATGGAAGAGGAGGTTTCTATTGAAGAAGCAGATCTCGTTTATGTAGGTTTTGGCATTCAGGCTCCTGAGGAGGAATGGGATGATTTTAAGGATACGGATGTGGAAGGGAAGATATTGGTTGTTAAAAATAACGATCCCAGCAACGATCCGGATCTTTTTAAAGGGGAGACACGACTCTATTACGGTCGATACGATTATAAATATGAAAAAGCCCGTGAAATGGGAGCGGCGGGGGTTCTTATCATCCATACGACTCCCACAGCGGGTTACGGATGGAACGTAGTTTCGAACGGCTGGAGCCGGGAGCAATTTTATCTGCGTTCTGATGAGAGTGGCAGTGATTCGCAAACAATTTTTAATGGCTGGCTGACCCAAGATGCCAGTAGCGCTCTATTTGAAAGTGCGGGGCTTGATCTCGAGGCACAGCTACAGGCTGCAGAAAGTCGTGACTTTGAGCCCGTTCCGTTGGAGGGACTATCGCTGAACATCGATTTAGCAGCCACCTATCGTGAACAGAATTCGAAGAATGTGCTGGGAGTTATTGAGGGTACAAACAATGATCTGAAAGATGAATATGCCGTTTTTACCGCTCATTACGATCATCTGGGTATCACGCAGCCGGTAAAGGGCGATTCCATTAATAACGGGGCGCTGGATAATGCGGCCGGAGTTAGCGCGGTACTAAATATTGCCCGGGGGTATAAGGATCTTCAGCCACAGCTAAAGCGAAGTTTATTGTTTTTGCTTGTTGGAGCAGAAGAGGTGGGATTGCTGGGCTCAAAATACTGGGCTGCTGATCCCACGGTACATCCGGGTAAAGTAACGGCCAATATAAACCTGGATGGTATGAATGTATATGGCAAAACTAATGATATTGTACTGGTAGGATACGGCCGAAATAGTGTAAGCGATGTGATAGAAGAGGTTGCCGGTGAGCGGGGAGTGGAGGTAAAGCCCGACCCGCATCCGGATCGTGGCTATTTTTATCGCTCGGATCATTTTCCTTTAGCAAAGCAGGGCATTCCGGCCATCTTTCCCAATGCGGGAACGGAGTTTGTTGACAAGCCCGAGGGATATAAGGAAAAAGTGGACAGCCTGCAGGATACCAACTATCATACGGTCCATGATGAAATTAATGAATACTGGGACTTGAGTGGTATGGTTCGCGATGTCCGGCTGCTTTTCGATGCTGGTTATCGCATCCTTAATCGTAATGAGATGCAAAGCTGGGATGAAGGGGACGAATTTAAGCAGAAGCGTCTTGAAATGATTCAGGAAGCTGAAAACAAATAATATTTTAAAGAATAACGATTTAACCTTAGGTAACAATCAGCTATATTAAGTTGAAATTAGAGCTGACCCTATTTTGTGTAAGCAGGACCATAATAGATAATAGCTTTCAAGCATAAAATAGTGATGTTTTCTGAACAGGCAGTACATTAGAAATTAATTTAAATAAGTTTTAAAAAGATGACTTTGTTGAACAAAAATATGTTATTTGGGCTCTTGTCTGCTCTTTTTCTGGTAGGATGTCAAAATTCAGATACAGAAGCACAATCGCAGAATTCTGACTCGGATGTTGCCAATAAGGTAACCATAGTAGAATATAGCGACTATCAGTGTCCCGCCTGTGCCTATTTCCATCCAATGGTTGATAAGCTGAAGCAGAACTTTGGAGACTCTGTAGAAGTACAACTGCGCTATTTCCCTCTAAATAGTCATCAGTATGCCGCGTTGGCTGCACGGGCTGCGGAAGCAGCCAAGAAACAGGGCAAGTTTTATGAAATGCATTCCCTTCTTTTTGAAAACCAGCAGGAATGGTCGCAATCTGGTAATGCTACTACATCCATTATTAACTATGCCCGGGAAATTGGACTGGATATGGATCAGTTTTCGGATGATTTGAATTCCGGTGAAACGCAAAAAGTTGTGATGGAACAGAAACAGGAAGGAGCTGACCGGGGTGTTAATTCTACTCCGACCTTCTACATTGAGGGTGAAGAAGTCGATCCAATGCCAAGAACCTATGAAGAATTTGCTGAATTGGTACGGATAGAACTTGAAGAGAAGCAAAATGAGTGATCCGGTTATGGATACAAGACCAGGCCATATATGAATCTATAAGGTTGCATTAGACCATATAAAAGGATAGCTTTCTATTTATTGAAACCCTATTGCTTGTCGTTAGGAGTGCTGCAGAAAAGTGGCTGAGATAACATCCTGACTACCTGATCTGGATAAAACCAGCGGAGGGAAACGACAGATCGAACGGATGATTTTTCCTGCCTCTTGGCGGCGAGCAGCATAAAAGTAGTTTTATGGCTGATTCGCCATCATCAAAAAAAATTAGCGATCTGAGCGAAGAGGAAATTATTCGCTTGTTTTCAGGCTCATCTATCCCTAGGGGAGTGATGGGTATAGGAGATGATTGTGCTTCAAGCGAGGGACCCGATGGATTGGAACGGCTAATCAGTACCGATCTGTTGGTAGAGAATGTGCATTTCCGAGTAGATTCAATTGATGCGGAAGATCTGGGGCATAAAGCCCTGGCAGTTAATATCTCTGATATTGCAGCCATGGGTGGAACATCAGATGGATATTTCCTGTCGTTGGCCCTTCCCGGAACGGTATCGGTAAATTGGCTTCAAAAATTTCGAAATGGTCTGACCTCCCTCGCTCAAAAATATGATATTCCGTTGCTGGGTGGAGATACTACCCGCTCAGAATCTCATATCATGATATCTGTCACCATTATGGGAATTGTCGATCCAGCTAACCTGAAATTGCGCAGTACGGCAGAATCCGGTGATCGAATATGTGTTACTGGTCCCCTGGGTGATTCTGTTGCAGGTCTTAAAATATTATCACATCCCCGCAAGTACCAATCCCTCTCCGATAACTACCGCAAAAAGTTGATCCAAAGGCATTGCAAGCCTGAGCCGGCAGTATATGAGGGAAAATGGCTTGGTCAGCAGGATGAAGTCCACGCTATGATTGATCTTTCCGACGGATTATTGAATGACGCTCGTCATATAGCTGAGCGGAGTGATTGTAACATTGAAATAGCCTTGGATCAACTCCCGCTCAGTCCCTCTTTCCAGGAATTTTACAGTATTGAAGGAACAGATAGACAGGCCCGGGAATTAGCGGCTGTGGGTGGAGAGGATTATCAGCTGCTTTTCAGTGTAGCCGAAAACGGTTTTTACGATATTAAAAAACAGTTCAGAGAAAAGTTCGGAAAACCATTGTACGATATCGGAAGGACTACAAAAGGGGAGTCCAGAATCGTTACGCTTTGGGATGGTTCACCAGTGGAAGTGAATAAACAGGAATTCAAACATTTTAGCTGATTATAATTTTATGCAAGTCGAAAACGAACAGTTATATGATCGCGTGTTGACTATTGCTACTTCAGATAGTGGTGGAGGTGCGGGAGTCCAAGCTGATCTAAAAACTATATCGGCGTTGGGTTGTTATGGTATGTCTGCTTTTGCAGCCCTTACTGCCCAGAATACCCGCGAGGTTCGTGCTATTCATGAAATGCCGCCCGAGTTTTTGAAGGATCAGATCGACGTTGTAGTTGAAGATATAGGAGTGGATGCGGTCAAGATAGGAATGCTGTTTAATGGCAAATTAATGGAAGCCGTCGCCGAAAGCATAAACAAGCATAACTTGCAAAATATTGTACTGGATCCGGTGATGGTATCGCAGAGTGGGGCAAAGCTTATAAGGGATGAGGCGGTGGAAACGCTGCGAAAACAGCTATTTCCACTATCCGATCTCATTACCCCCAATCTCCCGGAAGCGGAACGATTATTGGAGTATTCGGTCGAAAGTCAGCAGCAAGTGGAAGAGGCTGCTCGTGATCTTCTGGAAATGGGTCCGAGAGCCGTACTGCTTAAAGGGGGGCATTTTCGGGAGGACCAAAGTATAGATTGCCTGGTGCTCGATCAACCGGACGAGAAGTCGGGAAAGGAGGTGTTCTGGTTTGAGGCCCAACGCATACAAACGGATAATACCCATGGAACAGGGTGTACCCTGTCCTCGGCCATTGCTTCTGGTTTGGCTAAAGGGGACACTCTGCCCGATGCTGTGGATAAGGCCAAGATTTATATTACCGGGGCAATCGAGGCTGGCAGCTACTACAAGATAGGAAACGGGGGCGGACCACTGCACCATTTTTACAAATTTTGGAGCTAATTAATACCTAAAAAATACAAGCTGAATAATGAAATTCACGGATAAACTATGGAATGAGATTGAACCTATATATGATGCTATCCTGGAGCTTCCTTTTATCAGGGAGCTTACGGCGGGTACTCTTTCCGAGGAGATATTTATGTTTTACCTGAAACAGGATACGCTATATCTTGCCGATTATTCACGGGCGCTTTCGCTGGCCGGTATTCGGTCCGATAGTAACGAGCAGGCCCGACAGTTCTTAAATTTTGCCACCAATGCCATTGATGTAGAGCGAAAATTGCACGGCGAATTTTATGAGCAGCTCGATGCAGGGGCCCAATTACATAAATCTCCTTCTTGCTTTTCATATACAAATTTTTTGCTGGCAATGGCAACAATGAAAGATAATGCGGTGGCTATCGCGGCGCTGCTACCCTGTTTCTGGATCTACCGGGAGGTAGGACTACATATTTATGAAAACGCAGCTCCGGATAATCCTTATCAGGATTGGATTGATACCTATGCGGGAGAGGAATTTAACGAGGGCGTTGAAAAAGCAATTGCTATAACAGACCGGGTGGCTGAGGAGGAACCGGAACGTCGGCGTGATCAGATGACCCATGCTTTTGTTCGTTCTTCTCAGCTCGAGTGGAAGTTCTGGGAGAGCGCCTATAAAATGGAGCAATGGAAACATCAACCGAAAAATGCTATTCCAGCTTAAATTACATAAAAAAGTAGAATGAATAAGCGATATCGGCTTAAGCTGACCGACATACTGGTAACCACGGTTATTGCGCTGGTTTTTGGAGTTATCTATAAACTCTGGGGACCGCTATATTATGCTATCAGGCCATTGGGAATACATCTGGAGCAATTGATCTATGGCATGTGGTTTATTGCAGCAATAGTCGCTTATTTGCTTATCAGAAAGCCCGGTGTGGGGTTGTTGGCTGAAGTAGCGGCAGCTTCGGGAGAATTTTTTATGGGTTCTGAATGGGGATTAGCTGTATTGCTCTCCGGAGTAGCCCAGGGATTGGCAGCAGAACTGATTTTTGCCGCGGTTGGCTATCGCAAATATACGGTTAGTGTAGCTATCGCAGCCGCGGTAGCAGCCACGCTGGGATCCCTGGTATTGGATTCGCTGCAGGGGTATATTGGCGATTTGGCCCTATGGAATCTCTCGCTGTTGATCGGTTTTCGGCTGACAGGAGCGGTGGTGATCGCCGGGTGGATGGGGCATCGATTGGTAACGGCACTTGAAAAAACCGGAGTGGCAGAATTGGTGCGTCCAGTGGACACTCTTAATGTTTAACCCGAATAGGATGAAAGAGAATCCAGACAGAAATAGCAATACTGGCCATCTCGCTGCCCGGGTGATGGATTTAAAGCTTCGGTTTCCGGCTAAGAAAACGCTGTTGTTTGACGGCTTGTCGCTGGATATACAACAGGGACAAAAAGTATTGCTGCTGGGGCCCTCCGGGTCGGGTAAATCTACCTTGCTGAAAGTAATGACCGGGCTTGTGCCGGAGGCGGTTGAGCTTCCTGTTGAGTGGACAGCCCGAAAGTGTTTCGATTCATGGGGTTATGTGTTTCAGGATCCCGATGCCCAATTCTGTATGCCGTATGTGGATGAAGAGATCGCATTTGTATTGGAGAACTTGGAGGTTCCCCGCAGTGAAATGACGGGGTGCATCCATCATTATTTAAAACAGGTGGGCTTGCATTTTGAAGATATACACCGACCTATTGAAACGTTGTCGCAGGGACAAAAACAACGGCTGGCCCTGGCATCAGCGTTAGCACTGCAGCCGGAAACTTTAATCTTGGATGAGCCCACCGCCTTATTGGATCCGGCCGGAACTACCGCTATTTGGGAACATGTTCGTCAGCTCGGATGCGATAAAACCCTGCTTATTGTGGAGCACAAGATCGACGAGGTGATCAATTTTGTAGACCGCGTAATCGTACTGGATAAGCAAGGAGAGCTTATAGCGGACGATTCGCCGGAAATGATACAAAGCCGGTACCGTCCGCTGCTGGATCGCTACGGCATTTGGCATGCTGATAGTTGGTCAACCCATGATCAAAAAGCTAAAATATTTCCTTTTT
>JBEPXF010000089.1:0-10357 GCA_041642075.1 Fodinibius sp. | reverse complement strand
GCAGCGAAACAACCGCTTCTTCCTGGAAGGCGAACCGAAAGGGATTCTCATTATTCAGTTCGAGGGCAATAATAAAAAAACACTGGAACAAATAGCACGGGATCTGGCCAATCGTCTGAACAAAAGTGGTCATAGCAGTACGGCCCCTATTATTACCGAGGATAATAAGATTGAGCGCGTTTGGAATCTCCGCAAAGCGGGTCTGGGCCTGCTTATGGGGCTTGGTTCCAAGGGACGTACACCTACTTTTAGTGAGGATACGGCCGTTCGCGTGGTCGACCTGCCCGACTATGTGGATGACTTCCAGAAAATACTGGATAAGCATAACAGCGACTGCGTCTTCTATGCCCATGCTTCCGTAGGTGAACTGCACCTGCGTCCCGTTATCAATCTTCAGAAACCGGAAGAAATTGAAAAAATGAAAACCATGGCGGGAGAAATAGCCGACCTGGTGAGAAAGTACCGTGGCTCCCTTTCCGGGGAGCATGGAGACGGGCGTGCACGGGCTCCTTATATTGAAAAAGTGCTTGGCTCTGAGATGATGCCTCTGCTCAAAAAAGTCAAACAGATTTGGGATCCAAATAATATCTTCAATCCCGGTAAAATTGTTGATCCCAAACCTATGGAGGAAGACCTGCGTTACTCTCCCTCCTATCATCGTCCGCAGGTGGATACCCATTTCAACTGGCGCAAGGAAGAAAGCTTTGCCGATGCCGTAGAGCTGTGTAACGGGGCTGGCGTCTGCCGCAAGCTCTCAGAAAGCGGTGGGACGATGTGTCCCTCGTATATGGCTACGCGGGAAGAAAAAGACTCCACCCGGGGACGTGCAAATCTTTTCCGTCAGCTTTTCTCCGGTGAGGATAAAGAAGCCTTTCAGTCGGAAGAGCTGAACGATGCCCTCGACCTTTGCCTCAGCTGTAAAGCCTGCAAGAGTGAATGTCCCGCTAATGTGGACATGGCACGTATGAAAGCTGAATTTAAGCAGGGATGGCACGAAGAGCACGGCATTACCTTTGGGGAACGCTTCTTTGCCCAAACCGGCAGGCTGTATCCTATAGCCAGTCGTTTTCCAAAGCTATCCAACTGGATGATGAAACAACCCGCCGTGAAAGAAATACTGCAACAACTGCTGGGTATTGACAAACGAAGAGACCTGCCCGATTTTGCCGAATCGACTTTTATGGAGTGGGTTGATAACCGGCCGCAAAACAATATCCCTAAAACAGATCCGCAAAAAGAAGTAGTTCTTTTAATTGATATTTTTAGCAATTACCATGAGCCTGAAATCGGCAAGGCTGCAATTCGGTTTTTAGAATCCCGGAACTATACCGTAATAGTTCCGGACATTCATGAAATAGGGCGGCCCCAAATATCCAAAGGAATGCTCGCTCATGCCAAAGCCGTGCTGGATGAAAACCTCCCGAGACTTTTGGCTTTTGCCTCCCAGGAAGTTCCCATCGTCGGTCTTGAACCTTCGGAAATCCTGACCATCCGTGACGAATACCTTGACCTCTGCGACGACGACCAGCTCCAAACAGCCCAAAAGGTAGCCGATCATACCTACACCTTTGAAGAATTTTCCGCCAACCTGATATACGAATCCCCCAAGAGTGACAGCACGCAGAAGGTCTATGTCCAAACACACTGCCATGCCCAGTCACTCATCGGAAACTCCTCCATAAAACGTGCATTACAACAAGCAGGCTATCAAGTGGAAATACTGGATGCTGGCTGCTGTGGCATGGCGGGCAGCTTCGGCTATGAAAAAAATCACTATGATATTTCAATGGATATTGGTGAACTGCGGCTGTTTCCCGCCCTTCGTTCCCTGCCCGAGGACGCTTTAATCTGCGCGCCGGGGTTCTCCTGCCGACATCAAATAAAGGACGGTACCAATCGTAAAGCCTTTCACCCGGCACAGCTTCTTATAAATAGATCCGGCTAAGAGTCCATCTCTCTCAACCATTTCTGTCCATAGTTTCTGCTTTAAATTTTCCGGAAGCAACCCCAAGTCTTAATTTCCTGTATAGTCAAATAGAAACGATATGTATTACTTTTAATCTATTTGCTATGAAAAACTTAAATCAAAAGCATCTCCTTATAGCCTCCTTCTCGCTTGTTCTAACACTGATTATTGGGGGATGTGGCTCCACGGATTCAAATTCAGATTCCGACCCTAATCCTGACCCGGATCCTACGGTAAGCTTTAACAGCGGTACTGTAAGCCCGGATGAATCATACACTTATACCTTTGAAAATGAAGGAGATGTAGAATACTACTGTCAATTCCATGCTCCCGATATGCAGGGTAACATTACGGTTAGCAGTAGCGTTGAAACAGTGGAAAGAGACACGGTTTATATGGAAGGCATGCAATTTAATCCGGCTCAACTTTCCGTCGCTCCAGGTACCGAGGTAGTATGGATTAATGCTTCAAATGTTGATCACACCGTAACTAGTGGAAATCCTGACTCCAATGACGACGATGGAGACTATTAGAGTCCAGAAGGATTGACAGAAAATAAATATATTTTTTTACTATGCGATGCAACTATACCTATAAAGTAACAGTAAATCAGGTATCGGCCTTTTCGATGGGATAGCCTGCCTGCGTCCATGATCGGAAACCACCTTTCAGTGACTTTACATTAGTATAACCCATCTTCTGCAGATTATCTGCAGCCAGGGCGGAACGGTAACCGCCTCCGCAATACAGCACGATCTCGCTGTCAGTATTAGGATACTCCTCCTCGATATCACGCTCTAAAACTCCTTTCCCAAGATATTCAGCCCCAGAAATATGGGATTTATCCCACTCATCCTGCTCGCGTACATCCAGCAGCACAAAATCTTCTTCATTATCGTCATCTAGTTTGGCCTTAACCTCATCGGGCGTAATCTCTTCTATACGGGTTTTGGCATCTTTTACTAATGTTATAAATCGATCGGAATGGCCTTTACTCATCTTAGTAAAGTTATTTTAGGGTAAAGAGAAATTCTATCGGCATACCAAAAAATTCATCAAATATTAAAACACCAGTAGTTTACCAGATTAATTCTTAAATGTGCTTTTCTCAATTAGTTCCTGGGCACTTTCGATGGCGGCATCCGTAATTTCCTCACCACTCATCAGGGTAGCTACTTCATGGATATGCTCATCATTATCAAGGGGTTTTATGCGCGATATCGTACGCTCATTCTCCTCCACTTTCTCTACTCGGTAATGCTTATGGGCCTGGCTGGCGATCTGCGGCTGATGCGTAATCGCGATAATCTGACAGCGCTCAGACAAACGCCGCATTGTTCGCCCCACTTTTTCAGAAATCTCTCCGCTGATTCCGGTATCAATTTCATCAAAAATCATCACCGGCAGACTTTGCTCCCGGGCAATAATCGACTTTAAGGCCAGCATTACGCGGCTAATCTCCCCACCGGATGCAATCTTGGCCAACGGCTTGGGCTCCTCCCCTTTATTGGTTGAAATATAAAGCCGAATTTCATCTGCTCCATGCTCGGTACACTCAACAGGTTGACCTTCAACCGTAATCCATCCCTGGTCTTCGGAAGAAAACATCCAGTCGATACGTACCTCAAAATTTGCGTGCGGTATGCCCAGCTCATATAACTCTTCTTCTACCTGTTGACTTACGTTACGCCCTACCTGCTTGCGCACGTTATGCAGCTCCCGGGCTGCTTTGGCAAGTACTTGGGACTGTTCATCAATTGCCTCCTCCATTTTCTCAATCTCCAGATCAAAGTTTTGCGCCAGATTCAACTCCTGGCGTATTTCATGCAGGTATTCAATAAGTTCGGGAATACTTCTGTGATATTTCTTCCGCAGCCGGTTCAGTTCATTCTGGCGATTCCGGAGTTGCTCCAGCCGATTGGGATTAAATTCTATTTTGCTGCGATAGCGCTCCGCAAACTGCACGGCCTCCTGAATGGTAATACGGGCCGAGTTTATTTCATCTAGATAACTTTTAAAATCAGATTCTATGCGCGCGAGATCCTCAAGATTTAGCTTCATCCGGTTTAGCAGATCAACCGCATTCAGCTCATCTCCCTCCCCGATCTCAACAATTGCAGCCGCCTTTTGCTCCAGCTCCTCTGCATTATCCAGTAATTTCATCTCAGCTTCCAGCTCTTCCTCCTCATGGGGATCGAGCTCGGCCTCTTCCAGCTCCTGTACCTGGAATTTATAGAGCTCCACCTTTTCATGGAGTTCCCGTTCCCGCTTCCGGAGCTCCCGAAGCTCTTTTTGTAATCTTTTCATCTCGTGGTACTCCCGGCGATACTCCTTTAACGGCGAAAGGACCTTTTCAAAACCATCAATGACACTGCGATGGTTTTCCTCTTTTAACAACAGCTGATGATCGTGCTGCCCATGCAGATCTACCAGGAAGTCGCCAACTTCTCTCAATACAGAAATGGTTACCGGCGTATCATTAATAAATCCACGGCTTCCGGAGGGACGTATCTCACGCCGAAGGATAAGCTCGGACCGGATCTCTACGGCATTTTCCTCAAATATAGGCTCAAATTCCGAATAATCATCTACTTCCAAAATGGCTTCGGCAATAGCTTTATCAGCCCCCTGCCTGATCACCTCGGTATCGGCCCGCTCTCCCAAAATCATGTTCAGTGCCCCGATAATAATAGACTTTCCGGCGCCGGTCTGACCCGTAAGAATATTCAGTCCTTCCTGAAAGGAGACTTCCAATTCATCTATCAGCGCGAAATCTTTTATATAAAGCGTCTTTATCATAACGACCACTAATTTAGTAATGTCAAAAGGTACAAAGCAACCTACAAAATATCTGTACTCAATGATTTCTTATTTCATAAACTTCAGTCAGTCTGTAAATGACTTTAGGTTAAGAACTAAAATCCCTTAATTCCCACTTTAAAACTGGAGGTTTAATTTTCAGGTATATGTAACAGTTATTTTATTATCTTCATCTAACCAAAAAAAGGCCCCTACCATAGCAGGAGCCTAAATTTTGGCCTCGGTAAAAATCCCTCTTAATAAATAGTCATTAGGTAAGTACGTTTCAGAGGCAAATCCTTACAAAATAATTTGTATTTTTTTATTTATTAGAAACTTTTAATCTAATTAAGCCATGAGCGATCGTCCGATAAAAGAATTTAAAGAGTATCATTTGACCGTACCCCCGGAAGATGCGGATGGAACGAGACTGGATAAATATATCGCCACTTGCTTAGAAAAATTCTCCCGAACCAAAATCCAAAAGGCGATTGATGAGGATTATGTGACCGTCAACGGCAAAAGCGAGAAATCATCTTATAATATAGAGGCCGGTGACGAAATAGACATTCGCATTCCAATCCCAAAGCCGCCTGAGGCCAAACCGCAAAAACTGGATCTAAATATTGTCTATGAGGATGACGATCTGCTTATCGTCAATAAAGAAGCGGGGATGGTCGTCCACCCGGCCTATGGCAACTGGGACGGTACGCTCGTAAACGGATTAATGTGGCATACGAATGAAGAGCTTTCCAATACGGATAAGGATACGGTACGTCCCGGCATCGTTCACCGGTTGGATAAAGATACTAGCGGCATTTTAGTGGTAGCCAAAAATGATGAAACCCACCGGATACTCAGTAAGTACTTCAGGACTAAAGACATAGAGCGTACCTACTGGGCTATTATCTGGGGTGCTCCGGATCAGGAAAAGGGTACTATTAACGGCAATATCGGGCGCAATCCACACGATCGAAAAAAAATGGCGGTGCTTCCCAATGACAAAGGAAAAGAGGCCGTTACCCACTACGAAGTACTGGAATACTTCGACCATCTGACCCTGGTCAAAGTCCGCCTCGAAACGGGCCGTACGCATCAGATACGCGTCCATTTTGCCAACGAACATCACTGGGTATTCGGGGATCAACAGTATGGAGGAGACGCCGTGCGTTATGGTCCCAATACAGGCAGCCGCAAACAGATGTTTCAGAACCTGATGAGGACACTCCAACGACAATGCCTGCATGCCAAAACACTTGGATTTGAGCATCCGACAACCGGAGAAATGGTAGAGTTTGATTCTCCGCTGCCGAAAGATTTTGCCCATGTCCTTCAAATGCTGCAGCAGAATTGCAAGCCTTCACCCCGGACATACTAATTCGTTATCTACTAACTAGTATAATAGTGGTTATTAGGAACTAAGTAGCCATGAAGGAAGATCGAACCAATAAATTTAAGATTTGTCCGAAATATCCAAGTTATCTTGGGGTAAACGCCTTATCCAGACGTGGGATTCCGCTTCAACAAATAACCCGTAATGGAAGATTTAACTATAGAAAACGGCGGTAATAGTAAATAATATGAGTAAAGATTTGTATAGAATAATACCCCTGCTATGCAAATTGATTAAACCGTTTGCGGGCTTCCTTCTCCAGGGATTCCCTGTGATCGGGATGGGCAATATCAATGAGTGCACGAGCCCGCTGGTGTAGGTTCTTGCCGTACAGATTAGCGATTCCATACTCAGTCACTATATAATGCGCATGGGCCCGGGTAGTAACCACGCCTGCTCCCTGCTTCAGGAAAGGTACAATCTTGCTTACTCCACTATTGGTAGTGGATGGCAATGCAATGATCGGCTTGCCACCTTCGCTGAGTGATGCCCCGCGAATAAAATCCATCTGTCCCCCCACCCCCGAATAGTGATACGTTCCGATGGAGTCCGCGCAAACCTGTCCTGTAATATCCACTTCCACAGCACTGTTAATGGCCGTTACCTTGGGATTTTTACGTATCACAGCCGTATCATTCACGTAGGCCACATCCAACATGGCAATCATAGGATTATCATCCACAAAATCGTATAAATCGCGGCTGCCCATCACAAAGCTGGCCACTACTTTTTCCGGGTGACTTCTTTTCTTCTTGCCCGTAATTACGCCCTTTTTAACTAAGTCGATGACCCCGTCACTAAACATCTCCGTATGAATGCCCAAATCGCGATGACCGTCCAAAGCATCCAGTACGGCATTCGGGATAGCGCCAATACCCATCTGAAGGGTAGCCCCGTCTTCCACCAGCTCCGCACAGTTTTGCCCGATCTGCTGCTCTACATCCGTAGGATCCGGAATAGTTAATTCATGCAGCGGCTCATCAGCTTTGACCAGAGCATTAAATCGACTGGCATGGAAGATGCCGTCTCCGTGCGTGCGCGGCATATTGGGATTAACCAGAGCGATCGCCTTTTTGGCGCTCTGGAGAGCAGCCCGACTGGCATCCACCGAAACTCCCAGTGAGCAGTACCCGTGTTTATCCGGCGGTGAAACCTGAACTAAGGCCATATCAATGGGGAGTATATCCCTTCGGAATAGACCTGGTACCTCGCTTAAAAATATGGGAAGATAATCAGCGCTGCCCTCATTGACGGCCTTGCGGACATTAGCGCCCACGAATAAAGCATTGGTACTGAAGGTATCGCTGTACTCCGGTTTTACATAGGGAGCCTCTCCTTCCGTATGGAGATGAATAACCTCAATATCCTCCAGCTCAGAAGCACGGTCGGTCATCGCATTAACGAGCGGCTGTGGTGCCGCAGCCACGCTGTGTACAAAAACGCGGTCGCCCGAATTGATAAGTTTTACGGATTCTTCTGCAGTGGTATATTTTGACTGGTAGGACATGGGATATTCTTACCTAAAAATGACAATGGGTGTGATAATAAAATGAAGATAAATTTAGAAAATACTTTTCCTAAATGATATTTAATTCATACAGGGTAAATCTGACAAAGATCAGGCCCAATATCCACTTAAAATAGTCAATTTAAATCGAATAAATAGTTGATTAAAAAACTGACAAGCCTTATCATTGGAGTCTCTTAGAAATGCGCCTGTAGCTCAACTGGATAGAGCACCTGATTACGGATCAGGAGGCTGGGGGTTCGAATCCTCCCAGGCGTACTTTTACTTAAGCCCCTGACTTATAACAAGTTAGGGGCTTTTTTATTTGGAGTAATCTTATCGGTTGTCTGAGACAATATTTAGCTGGGAACAACAAAATAATTTTTACTCTACTAATTATTTGATAAATATTTCTCAATACGACTGATACACAAAATCAAAAAACTCATTAAAGGTCGGGGCGAAGAGCTCGCTGTCATATTTGTCCGGTAGAATCTTATCCATTACTTTTTTGCGTAACCTTAACATCAATGATCCGCTATTTTTTAGTCCAGTCCATCACCAGCTTATCGATCAACTTAATAATGCTCTCGTGGTAATCTTTCTTTGTCACCTCAAATTTCTCGTACTGGATAGCAATATCGAATATTGCCAGCTGCGCCCCGGACGGGGCTAAGATGCTTGCCGTACCTCCACCGCTGATTAGAACTATTGTAAATCCTGGTTCGTTACGCCACCATAGGTTTGTCGGATGATTTTACCGTCCCTGATAATAAAGGTGTCCGTAGCAAAACGGAGTTCAAAATCTTCTGTTGAGGCTTGCCACAGGATATATCCAACATCTTTTTCAACCACACTTTTGTTAAGTGTAAGCGTACTACCTCCGCTCGGAAAGGCTTTAAAAGCGTTTACAAAATTTTCCCTTATGGCATCCAGTCCCCGATATGTGGTATCCGGCGTTATGAGAACTGATTCTTCGGTATAGTCTTCCATTACCCCTTCCAGATCGTTGTTTACAAACGTTTCCCAATGATGATCCAACACTTTTTGGGTCATCGCCGGATCTATTGATTTACTGTCATCGGACTTTTCTGAACCACAACTGGTCAGCACAAGCATAAAAATCACTGTATATATCGTATATTTTGTCATCTGAAACCCGTTTTATTAATTGTTAACTAATTTTTGAATTTTCTTATCCCTTATTATCTGTTTGAGCTTTTTATTCTTATCCCAAAAACCGTTTGGGAATATTATAAATCCCCTGTGCCCGATCAAATAAAAAGTCAGAAATAAAGCGGCAGGATACCAAGGTCCAAAAAGAAAAGGCTAGCCGATCAAGGCCGACCTTCCCACCTCATAGAACAAGGTTTCTTCAACGGCTATAGGTAAGTACGTTTCAAAGGGCAATCCTTACAACCTTTTTTGAATTATTTTCGCCTTTCCGCCAATTCCCTTATATTTATGTGCAAATACACATAGCTATGCGACCACTTACAACCCGACAGCAGAAATTTTACAATACGATTATAGCCTACCTGCGAAAGAACTTCCGCTGGCCCACCTATAGCGAGCTGGCCTCAAGGTTGGATCTCAGCTCCGAAAACAGCATCACTCAATACTACAAAGCTTTGGTTGAAAAGAAATACCTCCGCCGGGACCGGCAGGGACATTATACCTTTACTAATCCCGCCGACGTGTGGCTGCCCGAGCAAACGGAGTCGACCACCATTCCCGTCTTGGGAGAGATTTCGGCGGGTAGTCTGAATGAGGCCATCGAAGCGGATCTCGGGGAGATTACGCTGTCTGACTTTTTTCCCCATGCGCGGAATATCTTTGCCCTGCGCGTGCGTGGGATGAGCATGAAGGGTCTCGGGCTTTCCACCGGGGACACGGTTATTCTGTCCAAAACGGAACTACGCGACGGAGATATCGGGGCAGTCAACTATAACGGGGAAACTACACTGAAACGCGCCCGCCTCGAGATCGATGGCATCCGTCTGGAACCAGCCAATCCCGACTTCGATGATATTAAGATCGCCCCCGGCGAATTTGAAGAGGTTACCGTGATCGGAAAATACCTGGGGCACTTGAGCGATGATGGATTCGTGCGGGCTCCGGGGCGCTAGTCGAGGATCATCCCGGCCTCCTCATACACCAGGTACCAGCCCACCTTCCGGGTATCAAAGACGATATCCAGGTACCGGTCGTCTTGGGTCTGGAGCGTAATGTGGATCTGTTTGTGGCCGTGGCCCACTGGCTCCTCATGGCACTTGCGGATCTTCCGGACACGGTGAACCTGCCCGCTTTGGCGTTTGATGCGAATCGGCTGCAGGCGCTTGGTAATGCCAGCTTTCTTATCGGAAAAGGAAGCCACCGTGGTGATAACAATCAGCGGCTCAGGTTCTTTCTGGTGTTGTTGAGTTGTGCTCATGGGTGCGTGGGCCAATTTCTAAAAATTATCGCCAGAGGAATTTGATTATCCTCGGCTTCTTTGTAAAATATGTGTAAACACACATATTAATATAACTTCCTTTAGTCGATCCTGTCAACATGAATTTTACTCCTGATACCCAACGCCTCAAACTGCCCGGCCCCGGCCGGTATCAGCTAAATAAGAACGTACACACCATCACCCGCTACCAAACTATTGCTGCGGACATGCAGCATCCGGGCAGCGCGCCGCGACTCT
>JBEPXF010000088.1:0-10404 GCA_041642075.1 Fodinibius sp. | reverse complement strand
GAGAAACTACTTATCCATTAGAAGAACCTTTTTTGGTATTGGCCACACAGAATCCCGTTGAGCAGGAAGGAACCTATCCCCTGCCCGAAGCTCAGGTAGATCGCTTTATGATGAAAATAAAAATCGACTATCCCAGCGAAAGTGAAGAGCTGGAGATTATGCGTCGCATGGCTCAAACGGGTGAAAAAGAAGATTTAAAACCGGTAGTAACCACACAAAAAGTGCTCGATGCCCGAAAAGTTATCAATCAAATTTATATTGATGAAAAAGTTGAGCAGTATATTATTGATCTTGTATTTACCACCCGAAAACCCAGTCGCTACGATCTCGATGATTTAACAGAGCTGATTAACTTCGGTGCCTCACCCCGGGCTTCTATAAACCTCAACCTTGCGGCTCGTGCTCATGCTTTCATGCAGCACCGAGCTTATGTTACTCCCGAAGATGTTCGAACGATTGCTATGGATGTACTCCGGCACCGAATCATTCCAACCTTTGAAGCAGAGGCTGAGAATATTACCTCAGAAGATATTATTGAGAAAATCATGTCAACGGTACAGGTACCTTAATTCTTTTTTGCCGAAGGATTAAAAACTGTTACTTAATACTATTAATAAAAAAAGGCTCAGCGTTTTGAACGCTGAGCCTTTTAATTTTATAAAAGATGAAAGAAAGTTTGAAGCTGTTATTCCTGCTCGTCAGCAGCCTCGTCTTCTTCGCCTTCATCCTCATCAGCTTTATGCAGTTTTTTCGCTGCTTCAGCTTTTTCCTTTTCAACCATCTGTTCTTTAAGATCAGCAAGGCCAGACATTTCACCTAGTGTTGGGGTACCGGTCTGGGGTGTAGGCTGATCTGAAGAAGATCTGCTTTTCTTAGTCTTCTTGGCAGACGATTCAGATTTCGCGACGTCTTGTTCTCGCTGACTGAGCGTAATATTCTTATTCGATTCATCAAGCTCAATAACGAATGCTTCAACGCTATCGCCTTCAGAGAAGTTCTCTTCCGGCTCACCCTCTTCAGTAGTTTTACTTGCGGGGAGGAAGCCTTCAAGTCCAAATGGCATGTTAACGAAGACTCCCTTATCGGTCGTCTTGATAACTTCGCCCTCAACTTTGTTGGTTCCGCTGTATTCCTCTGCGAATTTCTCCCAGGGATTCTCCTCAATCTGCTTATGACCTAATGTAATTCGACGGTTCTCAAAGTCAATCGCCAGAATCACAACTTCAATCTCGTCATCCTTATCGATAATCTCATTTGGATGATTAACTTTCTCGGTCCAGCTTAGATCAGAGATATGGATGAGCCCATCAATACCGGGTTCCAGTTCAACAAAAACACCAAAGTTAGTGAGATTACGAACGGTTCCGCTATGCTTGGATCCAACGGGATACCGTTTATCAATATCCTCCCATGGATCTTTCTCAAGCTGCTTGACACCGAGTGAAATTTTCTTCTCAGGCTCATTCACATTAAGAACTACGCAGTCAATTATATCATCCTTGCTAACCAGCTGCGAGGGATGCTTAATATGCTGTGTCCAAGACATTTCACTGATGTGGATAAGTCCTTCAACGCCTTTCTCAAGCTCAATAAAGGCACCATAATCAGCAATTGAGACAACCCGACCCTGAACCTGAATGTTCTCAGGATATTTGAGATCAATCTCATCCCAGGGATGCGGCTGCAATTGTTTTAGTCCGAGAGATACACGTTTGGTCTCATCATCAAAATCAATAACCGCAACATTAAGATGCTGGTCCAGAGAAACGATCTCTTCGGGGTGCTCCACTCGTCCCCATGAAAGATCCGTAATGTGTAAAAGGCCATCCACTCCACCGAGATCGATAAAGACTCCAAAGTCGGTAATATTTTTGACAATTCCTTCGAGAACCTGTCCCTCTTCAATTGTTGAGAGAATTTCTTCGCGCTGCTCTTCAAGATCAGACTCGATAAGAGCACGGTGAGAAACAACTACGTTTTCGGCATGCATATTGAGTTTCACAACCTGAAACTCCATAGTTTTACCCACATAGGCATCGAAATCGCGTACAGGTCGTACATCAATCTGTGAGCCGGGCAGGAATGCATCTATGCCCAAAATATCAGCAACCATTCCGCCTTTAATACGTCGTTTAATATATCCTTCAATAACTTCGCCAGTTTCAGCGGCACGTTCAATAGTCTCCCAGGCATGGAGAATATCTGCTTTTCGGCGTGAAAGGATAAGTTGTCCTTCCTGGTCTTCAACCTTGTCCAGAAATACATCAACTTCATCTCCCGGAGCAAGATTTTCTACGACTTCATCAGGAAATTCATTTGTCTGAACAATACCTTCTGATTTAAATCCTATATCAACAATCACATAATCTTCATCAACTGAAACAACACGCCCGGTAACAATTTCCTTCTCTTCTATCTCATTAAGCGTGTCTTCATACATACCTTCCATCTGATGGAACTCTTCATCGGTATAATCCTCCGATGCAGCCTGCAGCTGGTCATAGGTATAAGTTTCATCTTCATCGATTTCACCAGTAAATGAAGGTACAGATTCTTCTTCAGGTTCTACCCGTACCTCTTCTTCAGTAACAGCATCAACTGCTTCGTCTTCGGTTGCCTCTTCGGCAGCCGCAACCTGTGCTTCTTTTTCTTCTTGGTTTTCTTCTTGTTTTAGATCTTCTGTCATTATTAGTTTTTGATTAAAATTACCACATCCTTACGAACGGGATGGGATTAGTGTTAAGGTTACAGTTAAATCGTATTGTTCAACTATTTATTCTTTCTCGTATTTTTAAACAAATTTGATCGACTTGTTGTTCAAAACTTAAGTTCGTCGTATCAATTTCAATAGCATCCACTGCCTTTTGGAGCGGATCTGTATCTCTGTTCGAATCCTTGTAATCGCGCTCTTCAATATTCTGCATCACTTGTTCGAGTGTTAGCCCGGGATTATCGGATTTCCGCTCTTCATATCTGCGCCGGGCTCTTTCTTCAATATTAGCCGACATATAGAATTTTAAATCAGCATCCGGAAAAACTGCCGTACCCAGATCCCGACCTTCTGCTATATAGGTGCCGCGATTCACGACATCCCGCATCAAATCATTTACAAACTGACGAACACGGGGTCGTGCTGCTACTTCAGAAACATATTCAGTTACTTCTGTCGTTCGAATACGACTGGTAACCGACTGTCCATCAATAGCAACATGGAAACATCCATTGCTATAATGGAATGAAATCGTCTTATCCTGCAACAACTTAAAGAACAACTCTTCGTTCCGGTCAGCTTCCAAATAAAGCAAAGTCGCTGTTCTATAAAGTGCTCCGGAATCCAAATATTCAATATCTAATTTGTCGGCAACGGCCCGCGCTGTAGAGCTTTTACCCGACCCTGCCGGTCCATCGATCACTGTGATCATAATGGAAAGTCTCCTAAATTACCCTTCTTTTGTTAATTTTTCAATGATTTCTTGTTTTCTGATTCCAGAAATTTTAACTTTGGCCTCCTTCTGAAATGGCGAAGAAGATAATACGAATTAATTTGAAGAACTGATAAGAAACTCTCAAAAAATATGCCACAACATAAATCAGCAGTTAAGCGAGTACGACAAAACGAAAAGCGCCGGCAACAAAATCAGCCTAAACGCTCAAAATTAAAGACGCTGGTAACGAAAGCTCTTGAAACAACCGAAAAGGAAGAGGCCCAAGAAGCTGTAAAAGAAGCCACCTCTTATTTGGATAAGATGGCAGCCAAGGGATTGATTCATGAAAACTTTGCAGCCCGAAAGAAATCCAAGCTGGCTCAGCACGTGAACAACCTCTAAACAAAATAAATACTCCTTTTACCTTGGCCGATTCAACATCTAAAGCACTTTTGGTCATATTGGACGGATACGGGCTTGCTGAAAATCCCGAAGTTAGTGCAATAGACCGTGCGAATACCCCTTTTATTGATTCTTTATTCCGCGACAACCCCCATTCTAAGCTGAAAGCCAGCGAAGAAAAAGTGGGACTGCCTAAGGGGCAATTTGGCAACTCAGAAGTCGGTCATTTAAATATTGGAGCAGGACGTATTGTTCCCCAGGAACTTACCCGGGTCAACACTTCTATAGAGGACGGTTCTTTCTTTGAAAATGAGGTGCTCACTACCGCCGTTGATAAAGCTAAGAAAAATGGCCGTATCCATATAATGGGCCTATTTTCGGATGGCGGTGTTCATAGTCACAACGAGCACCTTTTTGCGCTTTTAAGATTAATGAAAAGAGAGAGCGTTCCTAATACCTATGTCCACGCTTTTACTGATGGCAGGGATACCGATCCACACGAAGGCATAAATTATGTAGAAGAGTTTGAAAGACAGGCTGAAGAAATTGGTACCGGTACTATCGCTTCTATTGTTGGTCGGTACTACGCTATGGATCGGGATAATCGCTGGGACCGTACGAAGTTAGCCTATAATCTGCTGGTCTATGGCAAGGGAGAAACGTACGACACCCCTCAAGAAGCTCTTCAAACATCCTATAATAATGGTATTACAGATGAGTTTGTTAAGCCCAAACTGATCAACCAGGATCCGGATTCCCGGATCCAAAAAGGAGATGTCGTTATCTTTTATAATATACGGGGCGATCGCGCACGCCAGATCACCCGTGCTCTTACCGAAAAGAATTTTGAGAAGTTTGATGTAGAAAAGGATCTCGACCTGCACTATGCTACGTTTACCTCCTATGATGATACGTTCGTTGATGTAGAAGTCGCTTATCCTCCCCTGCCACTTACCAATACATTAGGAGAAGTCGTTAGCCGACATCAACTCAAGCAGCTGCGAATTGCCGAAACTGAAAAGTACCCGCATGTAACGTACTTTTTTAATGGTGGGGAAGAAATAGCTTTTGAAGGTGAAGATCGCAAACTGATTCAAAGTCCTAAAGTAGCTACTTATGACCTACAACCAGAAATGAGTGCCGTTGAAGTGGCAGATACTTTATGTGAACAGTTAAGCACCGAAAAATACCATCTTTGCGTATTAAATTTTGCCAATCCGGATATGGTTGGCCATACCGGAGATATGGAAGCAACCATCAAAGCAGTTGAAACGATCGACCAACAGCTAAAAAAAGTAGTTGAAACGGCAACAGCGCATGAATATAAAATACTCATTATTGCCGATCACGGTAACGCAGACAAGCTTATTGACGAGAAGGGAAATCCCCATACTGCGCACACTACTGCAATGGTTCCCGCATTAATTTTAAACGAAGAAAAAGTACAAACGATGAACGATGGGATTTTAGCAGATGTCGCCCCTACCCTTCTCAAACTTATGGGGCTTTCACAGCCAGATGAAATGACTGGTAACTCCCTGTTCTAACAGCCGGTTACCCATTTCCAACAATTCATCACGTCTTTTAAATTGTATAAATCGAGTGCGAAATAAAAAAATACCGCTCAAGTAGTAAATCCTTCCGTTTTAGTTTGCTTTTGCACAACGCCAATACTACTTTCGTTAGTGAGTATGAACTAAATTCCCGACTCACTCGTTAAAGCCATTGACAGATAACCCAAAAAAGTTAAGAAGGTTCGTTTTTTATGGAGGGTAATTTTTCAAGCAAAGTTCGAGACGTCATCCAATTCAGCCGCGAGGAAGCACTCCGGCTGGGGCATGATTATATCGGCACTGAACATTTAATCTTAGGAATTGTACGCCTCGGTGAAGGTGTTGCCGTTAAGATTCTAAAAAATCTTAACTGTGACCTTTTCAAACTGAAAAAAACCGTTGAAGATACGGTTCGTGGAACCGGAGGTTCTGTTAAAGTGGGTAATATTCCGCTTACTAAACAGGCAGAAAAGGTCTTACGCATCACCTATCTGGAAGCGAAGCTCTACAAAAGTGATACGATTGGCACTGAGCATCTGCTGCTATCACTGTTGCGTGATGACGAAAATATCGCTGCACAGATTTTACAGCAGTTTAATGTATCATACGATGCAGTTCGAGAAGAGCTGGACCTTATTATTTCTGGTAAATCGCCAGACAATAGTGGTAACCGACAGGATTCTCGTTCGGTTTCAGCCAGTCTCTCGTCTTCATCAAAAGGTTCAAAATCATCCGGAAGTTCACGAGAAAAAAAGATGGAAAAATCAAAGACACCAGTACTCGACAACTTTGGTCGTGATTTAACACAAATGGCCGAAGAAGGTAAGCTCGATCCAATTATCGGTCGAGAAGAAGAAATTGAACGCGTAGCCCAGGTTTTAAGCCGACGCAAAAAGAACAATCCCGTACTCATCGGGGAACCCGGTGTAGGAAAAACAGCGATTGCTGAAGGATTGGCAACACGTATTATGGAACGTAAGGTTTCCCGCGTTTTATATGACAAACGTGTTGTAGCACTTGACCTGGCTGCTCTGGTTGCAGGTACAAAGTACCGGGGACAGTTTGAGGAACGCATTAAAGCCGTAATGAACGAACTTGAGAAAACGGATGACATCATCCTGTTCATTGACGAACTTCATACGATTGTAGGAGCCGGAGGCGCGAGCGGTTCTCTGGATGCATCCAATATGCTCAAACCTGCTCTTGCGCGCGGAGAAGTTCAGGCGATTGGGGCTACAACCCTCAACGAATATCGCCAGCACATTGAAAAAGATGGTGCTCTGGAACGTCGATTCCAGAAAATTATGGTCGATCCTACTACTCCGGAAGAGACTATTGAGATTCTTTCCCAAATCAAGGATAAATATGAACAGCATCACAGCGTTGCTTACTCAAAAGAAGCTATTGATGCCTGCGTAAAATTAACGGATCGCTATGTAACCGATCACTTTTTACCGGATAAAGCTATTGATGCACTCGATGAAGCTGGCGCACGTGTACACTTGTCCAATATTCACGTTCCTCAGCATATTATTGATCTGGAAGAAGAAATTGAGGAGACGAGTAAAGAGAAAAACGGAATGGTCAAGAAGCAGCGTTTTGAAGAAGCGGCCAGACTCCGTGACAAAGAAAAACGATTAACTGAGGAGCTTGAACAAGCCCAGGATGAATGGGAAAAGCAAGCTGAAGAAATCATTTACGATGTTGAGGAAGACGACGTTGCCAAAGTAGTGGGCATGATGAGCGGTGTTCCTGTCAGCAAAATAAACCAAAGCGAGAGTAAGAAACTCGTGAAGATGAAGGAAGAACTTTCAAAGCAGGTAATCGGACAGAATGAGGCGGTTGTCAAGCTCACAAAAGCAATTAAACGAACCCGTGCGGGACTTAAAGATCCTACCCGTCCGATCGGCTCATTTATCTTCCTCGGTCCCACTGGCGTAGGGAAAACGGAAATGGCTAAAGTACTTGCTCAGTATTTATTTGACAAGGAAGATGCACTAATACGCATTGACATGAGTGAGTATATGGAAAAATTCTCAGTCTCTCGCCTGGTAGGTGCACCTCCGGGTTATGTAGGATATGAAGAAGGCGGCATGCTCACAGAGAAGGTGCGCAGGAAACCATACAGCGTTGTGCTTCTCGATGAAATTGAAAAAGCACATCCGGATGTATTCAACATCCTCTTGCAGGTATTGGATGATGGTATTCTTACCGATAGTTTAGGACGGAAGGTAGATTTTCGTAATACTATTATCATTATGACATCCAACATCGGAGCCCGTGATATCAGAAATCTGGGTCAGGGCATAGGTTTTACGCCTGGTGACAGCAGTTTGGATTATGAGAAGATGAAATCAACTATTCAGGATGCTTTGAAAAAAGTTTTCAATCCCGAGTTCCTCAATCGTATCGATGATGTAATCACTTTCCGCGCACTCGAGAAAGAAGATATCTTTCAAATTATTGACTTGCTTTCTGATGACCTCTTCAAACGTATTCGTGATCTCGGTTACGAAATTGAGGTTACTGACGGAGCCAAAGACTTTCTCAGTGACAAGGGATTTGATCAGAAGTATGGGGCACGTCCGCTTAAGCGAGCTATCCAGAAATATGTAGAAGAGCCACTGGCGGAAGAGCTTCTTGAAGGAGAACATCCTGAAGGTTCACATATTAAGATCAAGATGAATAAATCCCGCGACGGAATTACCTTCAGTTGGTCTGAATCGGAGGAAGATGAAGTATCATCTTCTGCCAATGAAGAAGAAACAAAGAATAATTCTGACTCGGAAGAGAATAAGGAATCAACTGAAGCAAAAGCGTGATTAACACAACACTTACTAATAAAAAAGGCCTCCATTATTGGAGGCCTTTTTGCTTTGGGAAAAAAAGATATTAAGAATAAATCTCTGTATTGCAGTTCGCTTTTTTATTTAGAAATTTACATCAATCGTTAATTCCTTATTTGCTCCTTCCAACTTATATCGATTGGCCGAAAGCCTCTCAATATTTGTTTTAAATCCATCATAAAAGCCTAATGCTTCAGATAAACTATTGCTTACAATATCACGGCGGGCTAAATCAACAGCCTTAAGTTCAATGTTATTCAAAATTCCTGAAGTACTAGAATAGTCACCACTCAGAATGAGGATCATCTGATCCTGGGGGAAATAGTCCGCAAAAAAGACCGGATTTTGTATACTCGTACTACCCAGCCGTTCTCTGCTCAGGATATCATACACACGAATCCGCTTGGAGGAAAATAATGTAATATGTCTAGCGTCTTTTGACAATTGTGCCCCTTCCAATTGCTCCTCTGGAGTGAATTTCCCTATTTCATTGCCATATCGATCCATAACTAAAACCCGGTCGTTTGCTCCCTCAGCTCCGGTAATAATAGTCACCCAATTACCATCTTCTGATATTTTAAGCTCTTTTATAAACCGTTCATCATGTTCAAAAATTCGTATCAACTGATTATCCACTCCCAATAAATCTGCTTTTGAACCAAGCTGATCGCCTCTTTTTATTTGAGGAGTAAAGATAATCGCAGTTGCTCCATCTGAACTAGTTCTTACTTCAGAAATAGTTTCACCCTCCTCACTGTTACTACCGCTTGTTATAGTAGTACCTGTATTACCGTAACCATCGTGCATGGCAAAATTCATAATGTTACTGCGTAATAACAATGCTCCAGAGTTTAGTGGATAAACGGCCAATGAAGGATCATTGGGTTTTATTGAGATAGAAGAATAACTATTCAGAGTATCTCCACTGGCGGAAAGCAGGGAAACCTCTGCTGCTTCTCCGGTATAATCCAATAAACTAATTATGGAGCGATCGGGAGAAAAACCTGCAGCCAAGTGACTGCTAAAAGACATTCCGGAATCCAAAAATGTGATTGTATTGGATTGAATCTTAACCTTGTTATCCTCCGATAAAGAAAAAACATTAGGACTATTATTAGAACTGTTGCCTTCGGAGGAAAATTGAAGCGATTGGCCTAACACTCCTGTAGGTAATAGAAACAGAATAAAAAAATACCATAAACAAATACGACTCATAAAACTATATTATTACTCAATTATTAAAAATAAGAGGATTTAAGAACGTAAATATTTAGTACAGATGCACAAAAAATAGATCTCATTTTCTAACATATTCTTTGTAGATTTTGCCTACTTTGAATTTGAATAGAATAAGCATGTTTTTTTCAATAATCATACCGGTTTATAACCGACCGAAGGAAGTAGATGAGCTCTTGGAAAGTCTTTGTAAACAGAGCTACACAAATTTTGAAACGCTTATCATTGAAGATGGTTCCGATAAAACCTGTAAAAATATCGTAAACAGTTATAAAGATCGGCTTGATATTAGGTATTATTACAAGGAAAATTCGGGACAAGGTTTTAGCCGGAATTATGGCTTTGAACGGGCCCGAGGAGATTATTTTGTGGTCTTTGACTCTGACTGTATCATTCCCCCGCACTATTTTAAGACTGTTAACCGGTACCTTCAAAAGCATTGGGTAGATGCTTATGGTGGACCTGATCGTGCTCATCCAGATTTTAAGCCTATTCAAAAAGCGATAAGCTATGCTATGACTTCCCCTATAAGTACTGGTGGAACAAGGGGAAATAAAAAACATGTAGGCACTTTTCATCCCCGAAGCTTTAACATGGGTATTTCTCGTGAAGTTTATGAGCAAATCGGCGGATACCGGATTACCCGAATGGGAGAAGATATCGAATTCAGTATTCGAATTATAGAATCGGGCTTTTCTACCACTCTTATTGAGAATGCCTTTGTTTACCATAAAAGACGGACAAACATGATACAATTTTTTAAACAACTTCACTTCTTTGGACGAGCACGCATCAATATCAGCCGGTTTTATCCAGATGAAATAAAATTCATTCATTTTCTACCCGCTCTCTTTACACTTGGAATAATCTTTTTTTTCTCTCTCCCCTTTTGGTATCAATCTCTCTTTAAACTCCTCTCTGTTCCTTTTGTAACATTCCTTG
>JBEPXF010000087.1:0-10410 GCA_041642075.1 Fodinibius sp. | reverse complement strand
CGTTCTTCTGGCCAACTTCGTTCTTTTTTGGTATAAATTAATTGTTGCCACCAGCCACTCCTGGAGTCGTGCATAAAGGCGTCTGCTTGGGGAGTTATATCTAATTTGTCCTCGTTATAGATTTTGAGTCCGTGTTCCATCGCTTTTCGACACAACCAAAGAAAGGGAATATTTGAAAGGTTACTTTCCTTATATCCACCGCCTACATCAGTATGCATCCCCGGGAACCATACCTGTTGTAGTGTCTGATAATCTTCAATGGCTGAGTTCCACAACTTAGGATGAAAAGTTTTACGCTCATCATCAATAGCTAAGGCATGATAGGCATGTTCAACACTTTTGCTGAGTTTGAAATTGTGAAAATTATGGCGGAAAAAGGGTATTCGGTCCAGGATGGCGCTTATTCCTTTAAAAGGAAGTCCCAGGGCAGAGACTGTATCAAAACATCCCAGAAATTTGACAAGAGTCCACATTGTATGGTGTTTGTCAATAAATGCCTCTGCTTTGGTCTTTCTCTTTTTGTTATTCTTGATCTTATAAATCTTATATGCTTCATCAATTAGATCTTCGCGGGATTTGGGGAGAATGCCAAAATAATGGATAAAACTGGAGAGACTTCGTACAGTTGCTGCTCCCCTGCTGAATCCCATTAAAAAGATGTTGTCTCCAGCCTGATAATTTTGAAATAAAAATCGGTAACAGTCTTTGATGTTTTGGGATATACCGTAGCCGGAAATTTGTCTAATAAGTTCAATACCGGTAGTACCGATTCCGGGATCATAAAATACTATTTGATCATCAGTTCGATTTTCAATGGTATTAAAAATCTTATATATGTTGGTGTTATATCCTTCACCCCCTTTCTGGCCGGTTCCATCCGATAAAATGATAATATTCTTACCCATAACTAATTGAATTTAATTCCGGAAGGTTTGTTAAACCACGTAGTTTAGTAAGGTCACAATGATTCTCGAAAAATATTCTATACGATCCCTAATTTCAGCTATTTCTTATTTTAAGCACCAGCTGACTTAACAATCTCGATAAATTTAGAAAACTTTGGTTAATCTCTCGTATTAGGAACCAGGTCATTAATTGAAGTCATATATAAATTTACAGAGACTGCTCCTGGTTGATGATTTGTCTTATCAAAAATATTGAGTTTGATGTCTTTCAATAAATTTTCAAGTCGGTTGCCGTTTCTCAGGCCGAGTAATTGTTCTCGTAGGTAATCATTCCTTGTTGCCTCAGCAGTGGCAACGCCCATTTCGAATTAAAAACAGGGATAGTCAATAAAATGACGGTATATCCCCATAGCAGATAAGAGTTATTTTCAATTTAGTATTAATATTCTTCCCGTTGTTCTTCTTTGGCAGTGTTAGAATATTAATAAAAGATAGGGTAATAATATAGGGATCAAGCTGTTTGCCACAAAATCGGTTACTAAAAATTGTGAATACGTGGGAAATTGAAGAAATCAGCTACCGCAAACCAATAGGCATTATAACTAGGCGTCGGTGTCAGGGTTTCACCTTCTCTGGGACCGCTGACCGCTTCTCCGAAAAGGTTCCAGCGGTTGCCTTCCTGGTCTTTCATGATAATAGGCAGATCATTAGTAACAGCCTCAAATTGAAGCTCGGAACCGTCTGCAGTAATACGCTCGAAGGAGACCGTCATTTCGAGCGCAGAGTTGCCGGCAATGACCAGTTCATGCCCTTCGAATGTGTCATTTATGACCTGCATGGATGTCTCAAAATCCCGGATAGGATAGGCTTTTGAGTATAGCCCATAGTTGACACTGTGAACCAATACTTTGCGTTCCAGCCTGGAATCTTCATTATAAATCGGAAATAGGATACGGCTGTTATCATCGGGGTAATCAGCACCGTATAGATATTTGTTGTAGTTGCGGCTGTATCCGGTATTAGTATTCAGGACTTGTGAATTGGGAAACGCCTTTTTCCAGCTGCCCCAGGTCATTTCAACCAGTTGTACGGTTTCCGTTGCGGTTCCCTTAAATGTACCATGGACGCTTTTATTTTTCATCTGAGACCAGTTGCTGCCGGTTGCACGATCATAGGCAATCAAATTGTTTTTATGGATAAGACCTGAAACCCCAAAGGTTGTTGTGGTGCCGTCGAGGGTTCGGTTCCAGGCAATTCCAGAGCCGGTTAACGGGCAGTAGGTGATGGCAAGGGGCTGGTTACCTACAACGTCGTTTGCAATTTCGTGATAGTATAGGATGACATTGGGATATGCCTTAACCTGATTGTCAACCTTTACTCCAAGTACCAGCTCGTGGTCATCGTGGAAGGTTATATCCGAAACAGGGCTGAAATTGGGTTTGTCAATAGATGGGATACCGTCTTGTCCGGGGCCGCCGTCTAATATCTGGTCACAGGAAAGGAGCCAGCCTTCTTTAGTACAGTCGGAAACTTCGGTCTGGCTGGTACCGGAATCAACCGAAGAGCTACTACAGCCCATCACCGCAAAGGTGAGAATCGTCAGATATAAATAAGCGAAATGTTTCATAAGGTATTTCCTGTGTATTGATTAAAGACTAAAAACGATTTCGAATATTAGTGATAGAAGCATGTCAGTTATTTCATTTTAAAAATGACTTGGTTCCCAAGGTTATAAAACACAGACAGTGAAACTATGTAGGCAGTGGTGGGCTGGATATGATTTAGATGCTGGAAAACAGGTATCTTCCCGGATGCTTTTGCGGATACCCCCTGAGTAATCTGATACTGTATCGCCGGCTCCAGGTTGATCCATTTACTACCGGTATTGGGAAGCGTCTGGTCGTTTCGCCGATCTGAAGCTGTTGAACGGTAGTTAATCATAGCAATATAAGACCAGATGACTCCGTTCCAAGCACCGGCACCCGGTTGCATATCTGCATTAAGTTTTAATCCGTTCTGGGTAAGTGTCGATTGGGTATTTCGATATACAGACTGGTTGGTCAATATATCACTGCCCGTGTACAGGTTTGAAATGTCGTTGTACTGGTAAGTGACTCCGAGGAGCAGAGTGCCTTTCGAGACCGAGCTTATGTTTTGGGAACGGATTAATGGATTCCCCGCACAGCTACAGTTTTTGCCAGATTTATGTTTGGCAGTACCAAATATAGAAGTAATGAAGTAATCCATATTTTTAAAATGGTTTTCATACTGCTGTAAGTTGTTCACTATTTCAGATGATATCATAAATGCAATACCTGTCCTTATCTCTGATGAACTGAGTATGTATTTTCTTACTCAAATAATGCAATTCCAATCAGCCTATCGTTGGAACCGGAGATCCGTTTACAAAAAGTAGTTAGGTAAGGTTGGTGGTTGATAGTTCGCCATGCAGCATATCGAAAGACGAAGACAAACAGAGATACACTGTAAAAGACTATTGCCGAACTATCCCAGAGAGATCCCTGATGTAGATATAACTTTAAAAAATAGACGGGGATGCGGTTTTACCGAATCAAATTTCAGGTCTTGTTGAGCCTTTTAATATTTTAGGTAAACCTAAAAATAAGAACAGAAATGTATCAGGAAAGGAAAAAGTTTTACCGAAAAGGAGGAAGGGTAGTTTATGTATATACAAACAAAGAGCACACCGCCTAACGTTGGATAGCGGGGTTTTGGGAGTAAAAAAGAAAAGTACGCCTGAGAGGATTCGAACCCCTAACCTCCTGATCCGTAATCTATGCGAGATATTCCTGTGCGTGAAATGGGCCGCAATTTTGGGATTTCATGTAGTACTATTTGTGGTACCGAAGGGGAAATATGGGAAACGGTTTCCCGAAAAGTTTATGGATAAGAATCTTATGCCACATAATATTTCATACTGTCATTTCAGTATATAGAACGACCCGACTTATATACAGCATTTTCTACTGCTGGTTATCTCTCATACCATTGATACTTATATCGAAATGATATTTAGTTTTCAGTGATACAGATTGTAATTGTTTTTCTCCTTATTTAGAAGTTTAAAATTTTTAAAATGGTCTAAAAAGGACGTTTAGCAAAATATTATTTTTAGTTATTATCGTCATGCTGGTACTTTTCGTTTTCTTGTTTAACCTACCTCTTCCTCTTGGTGTGATGGACATGAAGGAAGCACGTTAATCGTCGTGTTAAACGGGTTATGTTTGTTAAGACCTTAGTGGGGCTCTTTTTAGTTTGGAATACTACGATTCCCCTTGGGATTCATGATCTTTTTCATCGGGTATCATTACAATGGAATTCATGTTGGTCTCGTAGGTTTGTTAACTATATAGTATTAATAAGCAAGTTGTTGGATCCATTTAATACCAGCCTGATACTTCTGGATTAGTTAATGGAGTATTAGATAGAAACATCATTTTCGCTCATATATTATATGAAGGTTTAGCAATTTTTGTGATTCTAAATATTGAAAAGACATTCATCAAAAATAGTATTACTTTTAATTTAGAAAGCTTGGAAATGCTCAATGTTACTAGCTTTAACGACGTTAGGCAGGGAAAAGCTCTCTTTAATGAGAGAGAAAATTAATGAGCTTAAACAGTTCCATACTACTGTAAAGAGAAGATGACATGATCGAGAGAGTATTCAAGGCGTTATTCCCGTTTATAAATTATGTTATCACCTATCCATTCAGGATTTTGTTGGTCAGCCTGTTGACTGCTCTTGTCGGATTTTGGCTTGCGACCAACCTCAAAATTGATAACGATCTCTCCAAACTTATCCCCCAGTCGTATCCCAGCGTGCAAGCGCTGAATACCTTACGAGAGCAAGTGGGGGCCGAAAATGAGATGGCCGTGGCCATCGAAAGTCCATCGTATGAAACCAACAAAAAGTTCGCCGAAGCGCTGATCCCCAAGGCGCTGGCGCTCATCAATCCTGAAACGACGGAACCATTTTTCAGGCGCGTCGAGTTTCGTAAAGAGATCGGTTTTCTCGAGGAGAATGCCCTGTATTTTGCCACCGACCAAGAACTGGATTTGCTGCAGGAATTCTTGGAAACGCGAACCGAAGAGGCCAAACAAGAAGCCAATCCTTTTTACTTCGACTTTGGAGAGGAAGAGTCCACTACCGACTCGCTGGCAGGAGAGCTGGATTCGATGTATGACGAGCTGATCGGCTCGGAGTACCTGGTGTCGGATGATTCCCTTGCCATGGCCGTCAAGTTTTATCCCTCGGGTTCTCAAACCGATCTGCAATTTATTGAGGACGTTTACGATGCAATGCAGAAGTTGGTCGATGAGATGGAGCCTGCATCTTATCATCCCGAGATGGAAGTAACGCTGGCCGGTCGGCTCCTGCGAACGCTTATCGAAGTGGAAACCATCACCAAGGACGTTAAGGACTCGTTTGGTATTGGTGTGCTGATGCTCCTGCTGGTTGTAGTGTTATACTTTTTTTATAAGAGCTATCGCATTTCAGCCGGCTCGAAATTTAATGGGCGGGTGCTTTTACAGGAAATCGTTCGCATTCCCACAATTGTTGTCATTATGGCTTCGCCGCTTGTGATCAGCCTTTGCTGGACGTTCGGCATTGCCTACCTGCTGTTTGGAAATCTAAATATTATGACTTCCACGCTCGGTCTTTTGCTGTTTGGGATGGGGATTGATTTTGGGATCCATTTTTTTGCCCGGTACTCGGAAGAACGAGCCTCCGATCAAACCGTATCCGAAGCCTTGATAACAACCTTTATGACTACCGGTCAGGCTGTAACGGCCGTGGGAATTACCACTTCGGCTGCTTTTTTGGTGCTAAGCATCGCGGATTTTAAGGGGTTCAGTGAGTTTGGGATAATAGCTGGACTCGGATTACTATTCGCCATCCTGGCCTATGTTGTTTTTCTGCCGGCGTTGATCAGCATCCTGGAACGTTTTCGATTTTTGAATTTAAAGGTCGCAACCGATCAGCAGATAGCAGAGAAGCACCATATAAAAACATTTCTCAGCCCAAAACTTTTCGTGCCGTTAATTCTGTTTATCGGTATTGGTGTTACCATTTATACGATTACCAACCTACCCAAAGTGACGTTCCAATATGATTTCAGCGAACTTGAGCCGGAATATGTTCGCTACCAGGAACTGAACAGGAAAGTACGAAAAGTCTATAGTGATCGGCGTACTCGGAACGCTGCTTACATCGTAACGGATACACCGGAGGATGCCCAGAAAGTGGCAGAAGTACTGCGGGAGCGTGCGGCGTCTGATACACTGACGCCAACCATTGATCGCGTAGAAATATTCCAGGATCGCTTTCCTTTCTTGGAGCAGGAGGGAAACCAAAAGCTCGACCGGATTGCAGAGATCAGAGAGCTTCTTTCGGATCCTTTTTTAGAAGGACAGGACGACCGACAACTGGGTCGGCTCAGGCAAGCGACATCCACGCAGGGGCTTATTTCCCTAGATGAAGTGCCCGACTTTTTACGCAATCCGTTTACCTCACAAAGCGGTGAGATTGGAAACTTGGTGCTTATTTATCCGGGTATAAGCTTGGGGGACGGACGTAATTCCATGAATTTTGCCGACGATGTCGGAGAAGTGCCTATCAGCGAAGATAAAACCTATTACGCTGGTTCCATCTCAATTGTCGCTTCCGATATGCTTCGGCTGATGATTGACGAAGCGCCGGTCATGGTATTGCTGACGATCGTGATTATCATCATCCTAAAATTGGTGGTGCTGGGCAGTGTAAAATGGACGTTGTTGGCATTGCTGCCACTACTTGCCAGTTTTGTGTGGATGTTTGGGCTGATGGTGCCGTTGGGATGGCAGCTCAATTTTTATAACCTGGTGGTGTTGCCAACGGTGCTGGGTATTGGAGACGACAGCGGTATTCACCTCGTGCACCGCTACTTAGAGGAGGGCAAAGGATCCATCGCGAAAGTGTTGCATTCCACTGGCGAACATATTACGGTAAGCGTCGCAACAACAATTATGGGGTTTGGCGGGCTGTTATTTTCTCTACATCCTGGGATGCAGTCCATCGGGGAGTTGGCAATTTTAGGTATCGTGTTGACACTTTTGGCTGCCCTGTTTCTATTACCTGCAGTACTAGTACTGATGGAAAAGAGGGAGGTTGCGAAGGAGGTTTCATTCCCGGAGTAAAACAGGAGGTAGATTGAAGGGAAACGTGCGTGCAAGATGTGTAGGAAAAAATTCTACAGCCTCTTTCATATAGACCCTATAGCGTTGTGACGATCACCACATTATATTGTTTACAGAATTTAGAGAGAGTAATTGACATACTGAAATTTACACGCTTTCGGGTTTTGCTACGGCAGTTCTCGAAAGAGACCTAAAAATTACCTGTAGGTTTCTATTGGGTTATCCGATAGGATTATCGAATAGTGTGTAACAGGGCCATTTGTCGGCATCTGAAAAGTGCCGGCATTCAAAGCCAGTGAGTAAGGGTGTCCTGTTAAAGGGACTGAGATCATACCTTCTGAACTTGAATCGGGTTATGCCGACGAAAGGAACATCACTGGCTTTTTATTTTTAATCTCAATTAGTGTACCGTATATCCACCGTCAACCGCCAGGGTTTGTCCTGTAATAAAAGAGGCTTTGTCCGAGCAGAGCCAGACGATAGCTTCAGCTACCTCTTCGGGCCGGCCAAAGCGTGCCATGGGGTGCGCCGCGATGAGGTCTTTGCGTTCTTGGCTATCACTGCTCACAAACCGGTCAATCATTGACGTTTGAATGGCACCCGGACACACGGCGTTTACACGGATTCCCTGCTCGGCATATTCCAGGGCTGCTGTTTTCGTAAGTCCGTTAATGCCGTGCTTGCTGGACACATAGGCCGGGATGCCCGAAAATCCCAGTAGTCCTGCAACAGAAGAAACGTTAACAATGGCCCCGCCGGAATGTTTAAGCATTTCCGGGATCTGGTATTTTATACAGAGCCAAGTGCCCCGAAGGTTGATATCCATGACCCGCGACCAGTTTTCGGCAGAGCACTCCGGCGTAAACGCTTGGTCACCTTCAATGCCAGCATTATTGCACGCATAATTCAGCTGGCCAAAACGGTCGATCGTTTCCTCGATAAGTGATTTAACCTGGCTTTCTTGACTGATATCTACTTCGAGG
Source organism: Fodinibius sp. (assembly GCA_041642075.1). Lineage (GTDB taxonomy): Bacteria > Bacteroidota > Rhodothermia > Balneolales > Balneolaceae > Fodinibius. The sequence continues at coordinate 2,322 of JBEPXF010000087.1, read as the reverse complement.
GCCAACCCTTTTTCTCCCGACTTTTTAATGAGCTCAAGGGTTTCTTTTGCTGACTCAAGATTTTTGTCAGCGACAACGACAAAAGCCCCGTGCACGGCAAAAAGTTCAGCCGTTGCTCTTCCAATACCCGCTCCAGCGCCTGTAACTAACGCTACTTTTCCTTTCATCATAATTTTTTCTCCCTTAATGTTATAATTATCGATTGATAATAAGGATTAAAGGAGTCAGGGATCGACAGGTAAAATCCTTACGCAAAGATAGTGGATTTATGGGCAGATACTCATTTTGTACCACTACACGATTTATGTCCCTCTTTAGCTAATAGCTTTGTAAGGTTTTGCTTTACGCACCTGCAAGTAACCTATCTACATCAAATTACACCAACAGAGCATCTCTTTGTTAGTCAGATATGTAGAACTTTACAGTGTTAACTAAACCGCTAATTAAGCAATACAACAATGAAATATTTACTTATGGTATCGCTGCTATTACTCTCGTGGGGCGGACATTCCTCAGTTTTTGCTCAGCAAACCGGTCAGCAACAACAGCAGATGCAGAAACAGATGCAACAGATGATGCAAAATGTGAATGATCTAATGGAACGAACGCAAACCATGAACCAGGAGATGAATCGCCGTATGCAGCAAGTCCAAAATGAGGAGATGAAAAACCAGTACCAGATGATGCATCGCTTTAATGAACAGATGCAACTTACCCTGGGTACGATGAAAAATGCCGCTGAACGGTGCGACATGATGCAAAAAGATCAAACGATGATGAGGGACCGTGATATGCAGCGCGATATGGATCGCCTTCGCCAAAACCTGCAGGATATGACGAGTCAGGCTGACGAAGCCGTACAGACCATGGAGCGACTTACCAAGCGCTTGGGTCAGCAGGCAAAGGCTTCAAACTGATATAATCAGTGAAAATCGTCCATCTCATATTAAAAATTAATTTAGGTGTTCTGTTGGTATGGCCAGCAGGAGTAGAGCAGTTACAAGCACAAAACCTGTACTACTCCGGCTCCCTGCAATACGCAACAGGCTCCTACTATTTCACCGAGCGCACTGGCAGCTTCTATTTTAGCAACAGCGTGGGCGTGTCATCAAAACGGTGGAGCCTGTACGTTTCGATGCCGCTTATTTATCAAAACACGCCGTGGATATCTTATTCTAAAACGGGAGCAGGTCCGCTTCCCACTGGCGGCCCACAGAGTGGGTTGGTCGATAGGCGCCAACAGCAGGGCAGTGGCAACGGTAGGGGGCAGCGACGGCATACCATAAATCCGGGACCGGCTGATACCGTTAGTTACAGTCAAACTCAGTTTGGTGATCCTTCTCTATCGGCAAATGTTAAGCTTTGGAACAGCCCGTCCGGACGAAGTATGATCAATGCCAATGGCGGACTCAAGTTTCCCGTCGCTGATGAGAATTCCGGTTTTGGTACCGGGGCCTGGGATGTAGGAGGAGGGCTAAGCTGGTCGCAGCGTATTCAACAACATTATCTTCTGATGGTAAGCGGGATGTATTGGTATCTGGGAGATATGGACGAGCTCGATTTGAATAATTTGCTGAGCTACAGTGCGGCGTTGGGACGTACGTTTTCTGATGGCAAGTTGATGGGTACGGTATCTTTTATGGGATCCACTGAAATTATTGACGATGTAGATCCACCCGTAAATGTTGGAGCCGGTTTGAATTACCGGCTATCAAATGCAACAAATCTTAACACAAATATCTTATTTGGACTAACAGAATCGGCATCAGACTTCAGCATAGGAGTAGGTTGGAGCGTAAATTTTTAACAAAATACTTTGAGGATGATATGAAAAGATTATTAATAACTCTTGTTTTAGCAGCTTTGGTGGTTCCACTGTTAACAACGGCATGGGCCCAGCAGCGATCTGGGAAAGGGATGAAAAAGCAGATGTACGAGCGGGAATATGATATGGATGCGGTCGAGACGATCGAGGGAGAGGTGATTGAGATAACCTACAATCCCGGTCAGAGAAATGCCGCTCGCATGGGCGTACACATGATGGTTGCTACGGATGCGGATACCATGTCCGTTCATTTGGGACCGGTTTGGTTTATGGAACAGCAGGAAGAAAAGATTGAGAAAGGTGACCAGGTTGCGATTACAGGTTCACGTATTACCTATGATGGCTCCCCGGCTCTGATTGCCGCCGAAGTAAAGCGGGAGCAAATGACATTGCGCCTGAGAGATCGGGATGGATATCCTGTTTGGAGAGGTTGGCGTAAAGGGGGGCTATAATTAATTTTCATAACTCGTGCCGTAGCTCTATTGTAATACGGAAAA
>JBEPXF010000086.1:0-10480 GCA_041642075.1 Fodinibius sp. | reverse complement strand
AGCGGGTGGAAGTCTATAAAGGAGTTGTCCCGGTGTACCTGGGCGGAGATGCACTCGGCGGAGCGGTTAACCTGGTGACTGAGCAGTCGCCGCAGCACTATATTGATGCTTCATACGCGATAGGGTCGTTTAATAAGCATAAGCTGGCGCTCGATGGTCAGTATGTACATCCCTCTTCTGGTTTCTTCCTGAAAACCAACGGCTTTTACAACTATTCTGATAACAGTTATACCATTGATGTGCGCATTCCCGATCCGGAGACAGGAAACTATGGCAAAGAGCAGGAGGTCCGGCGATTCCATGATGCCTATGAATCGCAGATGGTTAAAATTGAAACGGGGTTCCGTGGATTAAGTTTTGCCGACGAAATTATGGTCGGGTTGTCACTAGCTGACAATTATGACGAGGTGCAGCACGGGGTGAGTATGGATCGGGTGTTTGGCCGTGTCCACACTAAAAGTAATACGAAGCTTGGTTCCCTGACCTACCGTAAAGAACTGCAGAATCTGAGTATCAAAGTTTTTGCCTCCTATTTGAATGGGAATTCAGGAGTGGTCGACACCAGTGCCGTTTCGTACAACTGGCTCGGTGAGTTCGACCGTAAGAATAATCAAAACATCGCAGAGTCCAGCTGGGATAAAACACTGTTTGAGTACAACGATGAGGCTTTCCAGAATAATATCAATTTAAAATACCAGTTCAATGACACGCACGAGGCGATATTAAATTACACTCAGAATTATATCAATAGAGAGGGACATGATCCAGTCAGTACAAATCCCGTGGCTTTTGCTGATCCAAACAGGCTAAATAAGAAAGTGCTTTCCGGGAGCTATAAGCTCAGCTTATTTGACGATGTCTGGAATACTACTGTTTTCTCAAAACTCTACTTTTTTAACTCACGCGTCATTGGCGTGGACTGGGATGGAGAACGATCCGAATATACCAGCAATATTTTTAAGCCGGGCTATGGAGTTGCCACTACCTACCATCCTTTTGAAGGTTTGCAGGTGAAAGCTTCTTATGAAAAGACGTACCGTTTCCCAGATGGATATGAAGTATTCGGTGATGGACTGCTGCTGTTATCCAATCCCCAGCTGTCTCCTGAAAACAGCAACAATTTTAATCTCGGTATTCAGTTTGATCGACTCTTGGGCAATCACCGCCTGATGGCTGAATCTAACTATTTTTTACGGGACGCCGAAGACTTGATCCGTATAGAAGCAACCGGCCTTACCAGTCAGTATATAAATCAGCGTAAAGTTATCAGTTCAGGCATTGAGGCTGGTTTCCGCTATGAATACAAGCGCTTGTTTTTTGGTGATCTGAATGTGACCTACCAGAATATTTTAAATAACTCAAAATACGAAAACGGACGCACCAGCCATGTATATCGCGATCGTATCCCCAATATTCCCTACCTGATGAGCAGCCAGGGTGCAGGGCTTAAGTTTGACGCACTCTTTGTCCCGGATGATCAGTTGTCATTTACATGGAGGGGTAACTTTGTAGAAGAGTATTATCTGAAATGGCCAAGTCTGGGTTCAGATAACAGCAAGCATGTTATTCCGCGTCAGTATGCGCAGGATCTTCAGCTGGGATATTCTCTGGAAAATGGCCGATATAATATAAATCTGGAGCTCTCCAATATCACAGACGCCAAAGTTTATGATCATTTTAGACTGCAAAAACCCGGACGGGCATTTCAAATAAAATTTCGATACCTCTTTAACTAACAATCCAAAATCCTTAATCAAATACGATGGAATTAAATAGACACCTAATTTTAGCGCTGAGCTTAATTGTTGCTCTGGGTACTGCCTGCAGTGGTATAACCGGCTCAGATGATGACGAAGAACAACAACCAACAAATTATACCATAGCTTTTACATCACAGGGCTCAGAAAATGAGGGTACCGATTATATTTTTAATACTGAAGACCTTATGAGCGGATCACTCTCTGCCGAAGGGATCGGTATAGAGCAAACCGGGTGGCGGTACATGTACGAGCAAAATAATACGCTATTCAGTGTAGGATATTTTGATGATAACAACGCTATTGCTTATGAGCTTAATGACGAGGGAAATATTACCGAAAAAGACCGTTTTGTATTTGAGAATACCCTTGACTTGTTTGGAAAGGCCGATAACAACACGGCGCTCGCCATGGAAGTTCCCCGTGTCGATTTTGCGGATCGTGTTCTATACAAAATTGATATCAATTCAGTTTCTATTCAGGGGAAAGAGAATATGCGTATCTGGGAAAGTCAGGAAGACTCGCTGGTCGCCTGGCCGACCGATCTGGAAGTTCGTGGTGGAAAACTGTTTGTCCCTTTTTATAAAATACATGCGCGTGGCGACTTTTCTACCCCGCAGACTGATACGGCATACGTAGCTATGTATTCCTATCCCGAGCTTGAATTTGAGAAATACATTACGGATACCCGTATGGGTCCGATTGGTGTGTATGGCCTTTTTAACGGCATGATTGCTGATGAGAATGATAACCTGTATGCCTATTCCTCCGCTTCTTTGGCAAACGGTTTTACGACTCAGTCAAAGTCTTCAGGAATTCTGCGCATCAATAACGGGGAAACCGAGTTCGATGACAATTACTTTTTTGATGTGGAAGAAACTGCCGGAGGTAAGATTAACTTCATTGAATATGTAGGTAACGGCAAGGCAGTTGCCAACATCGTAACGGATGATTCTCAGCTCTGGGGTTCATTTTCAGCAGGCAATGAAATCCACAGATTGGTAGTGTTGGACCTTGAAAATAAAACATCTACGGAAGTAAGTAATATGCCTCTCCACGGTGGTTTTTATGGGAGTCCCTGGTATGTGAATGACGGAATGGTATACATGAGCGTTACCACATCCGAAAGCGCCCATGTTTACAAAGTTGATGTAGAAAATGCTGCGGCTACGAAGGGAGCAGAGATTCTGGGTAATAAATTGAAAGGTATTTATAACCTTAACTAGCGATTCATGTTCAGCTTAGGTAAACGACCTTTTAAGAAAATCGCTGGCAAAATTCACCTCTGGCTCGGTCTGCCGACCGGGCTGGTGGTGTTTATTGTGGCTCTTACGGGATGCCTGTATTGTTTTCAGGAGGAGATTAAGTTGCTGTATGATGATTACCAATATGTGGAAGCACGGGAAGCATCCTTTATTCCCCCCTCCGAAGCCCATGAAATTGCTGGAGAAGTACTTCCCGGCCGTCATGTGCACAGTGTAATTTATGGGGATAAAAATGAAGCCCTCGAAGTGGTCTATTATGAGGCTGAACCTGAATTTTATCAAAAGGCCTACCTGGATCCCTATACCGGGGATTTAATTCAAGTCGTGGATCTGGAATCAGGTTTCTTCCACTTTATCCTCGAGGGACATGTCCACCTTTGGATGGGGGAATTTGGTCGGCAACTTATTGGGTACAGTACGCTCATTTTTTTGGTTATTCTTATATCAGGACTAATTCTTTGGTGGCCTCGCAACAAGAAAGTTGCCAGGAAAAAAGTGCGTTTCTCCTGGTCAAACCGAACCCGGTGGAAGCGAAAAAATTATGACTTGCACAATATCCTGGGCTTCTATGCTTCTCTCATTGCCCTGGTTGTTGCCATCACTGGACTTAGTATTGCCTTCAACTGGTTTTCTAATGGGGTCCATACCTTGACAGGAGGCGAAAAGCAGACTCAGTTTTCCTTGCCACAAAGTGTCAGTGAAAAAGGAGAAAGAATTGCATCTGGCAAACCTATCGACGTGGTTTGGCAGCAGATGATGCAGGAATACCCACAAGCATCGAGTGTAGAAATGCATTATCCGCCGACCGAGGACTACTCGATTTATGCCTATGTGAAGTTTTCGGAGGGCACTTACTGGGATTCCGATTTTCGTTACTTCGATGCAAGGACCCTCGAAGAGATTGAGCCAGATCATATCTATGGCAAACTTGACCAGGCTTCGATTGCTGACAACATACAGCGAATGAATTACGATATTCACGTAGGTGCTATTGGGGGGATCGCCGGTAAAATCATTGTCTTTCTTAGCAGCCTGATTGTTGGGAGTCTGCCAGTAACCGGTTTTATCATATGGTGGGGCCGCCGAAAAAAATTATCTACCCAAATAAAGCGTGAGCAAGTAAGAAGTACAGAGATGGATACGGCTGCCTGAATTTAGCTACTTCTATTTTTTTAAAAATGATCTTAGAGTACCTTTAGCTTTTGGTTCTGATCGATAATAACAAAAGGGGAAATTATCGATATTTTAAGGCAACCTTTCAGCATAAATTCCTGTATAGACTAATGAGTATGTGCTAGCTCTGTTTTCTTATCAAAATTTCAAGACCCATATGCAATGTGTGAGATAAGGGTAGTATTGGATACAATAATACAGCATTGTATTAAAAGCACTTCTTAAGATGTAAATGGAGAGTAAAGCACACACTTTAATAAACCATAAATAAAATAAGAGGGGATATTATGAAGGTAAAAAGAGGATGGATTATAGGACTGTTTTCTATAATATTTGTTATTGGATACGCTTGTGCGGATCAACCATTTGATTCAGCTAACTCTGGTCCTGAGCAGGCGGCTAGCCTGCAGCACGTGGAGGGCCAGGCCCATTCTTCGGCTAATCAGGGACAGCTGAACTTCCGCACTCATCTTCAAGGCGACAATGAAGTTCCAGCTGTTGAAACGAATGCCCAAGGTCAGGCAACATTCAAGGTGAGTAAGGATGGCAACTCAATTAGTTACAAGCTTATTGTATCTAACATTGAAAATGTTCTGATGGCCCATATCCACAATGCTCCGGCCGGGGAGAATGGTGGAGTAGTCGTATGGCTCTATCCCGCTTCGCCTCCGCCGGCACTGATCGAAGGGCGATTCCAGGGCGTACTGGCAGAAGGGACTATCACGGCGGATAACCTTGTTGGATCACTGGCAGGTCAAACATTAGACGATTTGATAGAGGAAATAAAAGCCGGAAATATGTATGTCAATGTTCATACCACGCAAGTTCCATCCGGAGAAATCCGTGGACAGATTCAGTAAGGTGTGAATCCATCGATGTAGCTGCTATAACCCTAACCAGCGGTTTTTAATGGATAAATATTAGCCCGCTTTGCACAGTGAGGAAGCGGGCTGGTATTTATTTTATCTTCCCTCGTATTTGTCGAATCAAATTAGTGGTTGCCTTCTCATTTCGTTTATCTCGGTTGACAACGATTAAAAATCTATACCATACTATTTCAATTTATCTTTATTTCAGATAGATGGAATGGTTCCTGTTTCTAGAATATATGAGTGAAATATTCCCTCAAAAAGGCAAGTATTAATTTGTAAATTTAATACGCATAATTATTCCTAATGCTATAAGTTATAGCTTATTAAGGTGTACCTGTGGAAGTGAGAGATTATTTATTGAAACAGGCTTCTTTTAAATATAACTCCGTTTACACTATGAAGCGTTTTCTGCTAATTCCTTTGATATTCCTTTTTGTCCAAACCATAGAAGCACAAGATCTTACCATCGATCCCCAAATATATGAGATCATTGATGCTGTAAGTGCCGACCGACTGGAGTCAGATATTAGAACGCTGGCTGATTTTGGTACGCGCCATACCATGTCAGATACTACCTCCTCAACGCGCGGCATCGGGGCTGCACGCCGGTGGATTAAGCAGGAGTTCGAAGCAATTAGCGAGGCTTGTGGTGGCTGCCTGGAGGTCCACGAGCAGCGTACCCTGGTAGAAGCCGATCCTGACACCCGTATAGATGAAGATACTTGGATGGTTAACGTTTATGCTGTATTGAAGGGAAATACTCATCCCAATCGGTATGTCATTATGAGCGGTGATATAGATAGCCGGGCTTCCGACGTAATGAATGATACCATTGATGCTCCCGGAGCTAATGATAATGCATCCGGGATGGCCGGCGCCATTGAAGCAGCGCGCGTACTCTCTGATTATGAGTTTGAGAACAGTATTATTTTTGCCGGACTGTCGGGCGAAGAGCAAGGACTATACGGCGGAGGTCATATGGCGGAAATGGCCAAAGAAGAGGGATGGGAGATTATCGGTGTATTAAATAACGATATGATCGGTAATATCGAGGGTGTTGACGGAGTGATCGATAACCGGGAATTCCGTATTTTCTCAGAGCCCTATTCCTCACAGGCCTCGGAGCGCGATTTACAGCTAAAACGGTTTTACGGCGGAGAAAATGACGGTATCTCACGGCAGCTTGCTCGCTATATTTATGAGACCACTGAACTTTATATGCCACAGATGGATCCCATGATGATTTATCGTCTGGATCGTTTTGGTCGTGGCGGGCATCATCGACCGTTTAATGAAGCCGGTTTTGCCGGGGTTCGCATCATGGAAGCCCACGAAAATTATATTCAGCAGCACCAGGATATCCGCACCGAAGACGATATTGAATACGGTGATGTGATTGAGCACGTTAATTTCGATTATGCTAAAAAACTAACAGCCGTAAATGCAGTTGCTATGGCCTCATTAGCGAAGGCTCCACCCAAGCCTGATAGTGTGGCGATCGGAGGAGCTGTTCAGCCCTCTACTACATTACGGTGGGATAAACCGGACAGTGACCTAATTAAGGGATACAAAATTTACTGGAGAGCAACGTCCGCTCCCTTGTGGCAACATTCCAGATTTGTGGGAGATGTCAGTGAGTTTACGCTAGAGGGTATTGTCATTGACAATTACCTATTTGGAGTTTCTGCAGTCGGCAAAGACGGTCATGAAAGTGTAGTAGCCTATCCCTCGGGATTGATCCGGGATTAGTCCGGTACCAATAAATCAACCGATACGTTTTTTATAATTGGTGAAGCAGGTATTTTAAATGACCAGATAAAAATTTATATACTAATCTAATTCTCAGATAATTCTTTAGGCAGTTTGTCCCGTTTGAACCAAGTATCTTTGGAAAAGTATATCATTGCTTATAAATATAGATTAAAGTTGAACTCAATGAATCTGCATCACCAGTGTGTTCTGATAACGCTTAGTCTGGTGATATTTGCATGTGGATCATCCCAACCTACAAACCACCAACAAGACCGGACCACTTCTTTACCAAATGAGATTGATGAAAAAAACGTAGTCGATCGATTAAGCCGGGGGATACAGCATCAAACGGTTTCCTTGGAAGACACCACGGAAATTAACTATGAGCCTTATGAAAAGTTCATCTCTTTTCTGGAGGAAAACTATCCGAATCTGCACGAAGATGCTGAACGCAAACGAATTGGTGAGTTTAGCTTATTATTTAAATGGGAGGGAAGTAATCAGGAACTTCGGCCGGGCCTGTTGATGGGACATTATGATGTGGTTCCTTCAAGTTCAGATACTGATTCCCTCTGGAGTTATGCTCCGTTTGAAGGAGAAATAAAGGAAGGCTTTGTTTGGGGGCGGGGAGCATTGGATGATAAGAGCGGTATAATGTCTATCCTGGAAGCAGCGGAATATTTGTCTGAACACGATTTTCAACCAGAGCGAACGTTTTACATAGCACTTCACCACGATGAAGAAGTCGGTGGGATCCGGGGGGCACAAAAAGTAGCTGACTATTTGGAGAAGGAGGAGATAGAGCTAGAATTCCTGGTAGATGAAGGATTGCCGATTGCGGAAGAAATTATTGAAGGGGTAGAGGTTCCTCTTGCTATGATTGGGGTTGCCGAGAAAGGATCTGCTAACATTGAGCTTACTTATCGGCAGGATGGCGGCCATTCTTCAATGCCTCCACGATCGACCGTTATCGGGACGTTGAGCCGGGCCGTCAATCGAATTGAACGACGGCCTATGAAAGCCCATTATAGTGGACTTATTGTAGAAACATTAGAGCCTCTTATTCCCTATATGAGTTATACTCAACGGTTGGCCTTTAATAACACCTGGCTGTTCAGAGGGCTGATAAAACGTAAGTTAAGCCGGAATATAGCCACGAATGCAGCCCTGCGAACGACCGCTGCTAAAACGATTTTTGAGGCTGGATTTAAAGAGAATGTGCTTCCGCTCGAGGGACGCGTGATTATTAATTTCAGAGTACATCCCAATGATACTATTGAAGATGTCAAACGTTATGTTCGCAATCGCATTAACAACCAGGATATTAATATTCGGGTGTTAGATCGGTCCCGTAATCCGTCTCCAGTATCTGACACGCGTGTTGCCCCTTATCAAATGCTGAAACATACTATTGAAGAGTCGTTTGATCAGGCACTGATTTCCCCCTCGCTATTTGTAGCTGCCAGTGATTCGCGCCATTTTAACAATTTGACCTCTAATATCTATCGTTTTCGGCCCATTCGGGCTACACACGACGATCGCCCTCGTGTTCATGGCATCGATGAACGAATCAGTATTGATAACTATTTGGAGATGATTCAGTTCCAGATTCGCTTGTTTAAAAACAGTGCAGGTAAAATGAAATAGGTAATGGGACTAATTTGGAATTGGTCAAATTTCAAATTAGATGCTGGGTAAATTTTTCTGGTTATTTTAATTAGACAGTAAGCTGAATCATAAATGCCGTTCCTTTATTTTCTTTCGAGTTTATCTGCATGTATTTTTTTCTTATAAGTAACAATGATGATGATAAAATCAGACTTTTGTAGAGGGATAAATTCCAATATCTTAATGCGGAATTTAATCATCCGTAATTCTACAGACTTTAAATTTGTTATCATTATTCTCTATGATTTTTTTTAAAGATTCAACTCTCCCATACAGAACAATTACTCGAAAAAATTACTGGCCCATCTTATTTCTATTTCTTTTTTCTTTCTGTTTAGCAATGCCTGCATCCGCACAAGAGACCGAAACGCTCGATACGCTAGTGGTTTCTAAAGAGGTAGTTATTTCCTCAAGCAGAGTGCCTCAGACGGCAGCAGGATCGGGACGAAATATAACAATTGTGTCGGCTGAGATGATCGAAGATATGCCCGCCCATACGACCGATGAAGTTCTTCGTTATGTATCGGGTATAGAAGTACAGTCAAGGGGCGCATTTGGGACTCAATCAGACTTTAGCCTTCGTGGCAGTACTTTCTCACAGGTCTTGGTATTAATCGACGGGATGCGAATCAACGATCCTCTTACTGCACACTTTAATGCCAACATTCCGGTAGCTCCGGCAGAAATAAACCGAATAGAGGTATTGCACGGGCCGGCAGCCGCACAGTATGGCGCTGATGCCGTTGGTGGAGTTATCAATATTATTACGCATACATTCGGTGAAAAAGGAGGAGAGGAAACGACCAATGCTCATCTGAAAGCGGGTTATGGTCAGAACGATCTGAAATTGGGTCGCGCTGGATTTTTTCATCGGGATGAGGATTACCGCATAAGCGGTGGCGGAATGTGGCACAAGAGCCCGGGCCAGCAGTTATCAGATGATTATAAAAATCGCTTTAATATCGGGAATACTTCAATTTCCGGTGGAGTGAAGCTTAATGAAGATTGGGATTTGGCCGTTCGAACCGGATATGACCATCGAGATTTTAATGCCCGATACTTTTATACGGCAAGTCCCTATGATGATGCGACAGAACGGGTAACGGCATGGTGGAATCAGATGCGACTGCAAAGAACATCAGAGCATAGCACGACAACTTTTAAGGGATCATTTAAACGGAATACCGACCGCTTTGTCTTTAATCCCGATTCGCCGGCCAATGAACATACAACTACACTTGGTTCACTGCAGTTGAACCAGTATCGGCAGTTATCTTCTCAATGGGATTGGACGTATGGCGTTCAGTTCGATAATCGGTTTATTAGGAGCAGCGATAGGGGAGATCATAATAATTGGCATTATGCCGGTTTTTCAATGCTGCAGTGGAAGCCGACCAATCCTTTAACTTTTTCCGGAAGCCTGCGTTTGGATCACGACGAAAGCTATGGTACCGAATTGATGCCCCAGTTAAGCATATCCTATCAGCGTGAACAGTGGATTTTGCGAGCATCCGGTGGAAGAAGTATGCGCGCCCCAAGCTTTACGGAGCGTTTTGTTTCTACAAACTTAGAGGGGCCGTTGACCGAAGGACGAAATGTGGGAAATCCGTGGCTGAGTGCCGAACGCTCATGGTCAGGAGAAGCAGGCATTGATCTTTTCCCTGTTCAAAACATGCGGATTTCTGCCACCGGTTTTGTTCGGGAATCATCAAAGCTTATTGACTATGTAATGAGGGATTATAGTGATATTCGTAATAATGATAACCTGTCGCCCGATACAAATTATCTATATGCGGAAAATATTAACAGCGTGCAAACCGGAGGCATAGAGACGGAAATGTCTGTAAGCAGTAAGCTGGGAAAAGGCTGGGTTTTTAATGGTACAATGGGGTATTCCTTTACGGATTTCTTGAATGAACCTAATATAGCCTCCAAGTATATATCCAACTATGCCCGCCATTTAGTTAATGGCGTTGTGTCCCTGAGACGTGGA